>JAYSZC010000278.1:0-4816 GCA_043738235.1 Lewinellaceae bacterium
CCTGGTTTTGAAGACTTACTTAACACTCTTATCCGAATAATCCATCGAATTCAAAGCCATCAGTTCCTTCAGCGTTTTTTGCATACCGTCTACCGAGCCGTCGAGGAAAATGATATTCCCTTTGCCGTGTTCGGTGAAGTTTTTGACGGCTTCCGTCCACATCGAGAACAGAATAACGGAAGTATCGAGGTTGGCATTCTGCATCTCTTTAGCGGCTTGGCTCATACCTTTGGCCACTTCTTCGCGGAAAAGTGCGACCGCTTGTCCGCGCATCCGGGCGGCTTCCCGTTCGGCTTCCGCCGATATTTTGATGGCGTTGCCTTCCGCTTCGGCGGCTTTTGTTTTGGTAATCAACAGGGCCTGTCCTTCGTTTTCCGCAGCAGCTTTCAGGTTGTTGGAAGCGACCACTTTCGACATGGAACGCAGCACTTCCTCGTCGAACGTGATGTCGTTGATTTGCAGGTCAAGCAAGTGAAAACCCCATTCTTCCAGCATGTGGTCCACGTTTGTTTTGACGGCATCGGTGATTTCCCGGCGCAGGCTCAAAATCTCCTGCTGGCGTTTGGTGGCCACAAATGCCCGGATACTGCCTTCAACGGTGCGGGTAAGCGTCGCCATAAAATCGCGGTCGCTCACAAATTTGAACGCTACTTTTTTGATTGTTTCTTCATGGCCGTCTATCACGGCAAACAACAACAGGGAAGTAAAATGTACATTGGCCTGGTCGATGGTGACCGCCTGGAAGTTCAGTTCAACAGCCCGGTTTTGAATAGAAATCCGTTTAAAAATCGATTCAATGACCGGAATTCTAAAATTGAGGCCGGGCGGTAAAGTCCGTCTGTACTGACCGAAAATGGTCGTCACTGCAACGGTGCCCTGTTGTACCGTGACTAAGCCCATCAGCACCAGCAGCGCGAGAATAATAAGCAGGTAAATCGTCATGTGTTTCGAGTTTGATTTTAACGGTCAAATTTTTATGGCGTATCGGGGCATTTGGAAGCGCTATCTTCGCAGAAATTTTGAGGTAAATCAATATCCGGCATTATGAATATATCCCTGCAGCAGACAAGCCTGGCAAAAGTACTTTTTTGTGTGGTATTAAGTTGTTTGTTTTTGCCAAATCTGCGCGCTCAAACAATCCGGGGCGCCGTTCGCAATACCGATAATGGACTGCCCGTTGCGGGGGCCACGATTGTGCTGCGCAATAACATCGCGCCGTTTGCCGGTACCACCGATACCGCCGGGCAATTTGTTTTTCAAAACCTCCGCCCGGGGTATTATGCCTGTGAAATTACTTCGCAGGGCTATGAAAGCCAGTTGATACGCGAAATCAACCTGACGGCGGGCAAAGAACAAGTGCTGAACATTGCGCTCCGGCGCTCTGCCAGTGAGTTGCCCGAGTTGTTGATCACAGCCAACCAGCCTGGGCGCAGAACGATGCAACCGCTGGCGGAAATCCCGCTGAGCCGCGACCAGACCCTGCGTTTTCCGGCCACCTTTTTTGATCCGGCCCGCCTCGCAATGGCCTATCCGGGTGTGGCGGGCAACGACGACCAGGCCAACGGACTCAGTATCCGGGGCAATAACCCGGCCTCCGTGCGCTGGCGGCTCGAAGGGGTGGATGTGGTCAATCCCAACCACCTGCCCAATGCCGGTACATTCAGCGACCGGCCCGCAGCGGCCGGCGGTGGCGTACTAATGTTTTCGGCTCAAATGCTCGATAATTCCGCACTGCTCACCGGCAATTACCCCGCCGGATACGGCGACGCGCTGGGCGGCGTGATGGACATGAACCTGCGCCGGGGCAATACCGCGCAGCATGAGTTCACGGCCCAGGCCGGATTGATTGGCCTCGACCTGGCTGCGGAAGGCCCCCTGTTTGGCAAGAATAAACATTCCTACCTGGTCAACTACCGTTATTCCACCGTAGGACTCCTGAGCCAAATGGGTATTCCCCTCGGCGACGAACAGATACGGTTCCAGGATTTATCTTTTAAACTCCATTTTTCAGGAAAAAAAGGCAGCGAGTGGACGGTTTTCGGCCTGGCCGGTCTGAATGACAATGTGTTTGAACGGAAAACAGATTCCTCGGAAATCAAGCAGTACAAAGACCTGTTTAACATCGACTTTAACTCCAAAACCGGCATACTCGGCGTAGCCAACTGGACGCCGCTGGGCAAAAAAACCTGGCTGAAAACAGCGCTGGTATTGTCCGGACAACAAAATGAGCGACTTGCTACGAGTGCAGTGCAGCAAACAAGCGACGAACAGTCAGAAACCCGCAGCGGCATAACCCTTACCCTGCAACACCGCCTGAACGAGCAATGGCGGGCTTCCGCAGGTGTAAACAGTCAGCAAATTTATTACAAAGCCGTATCCGTTGCCGGCTTCTCGGGCGAGACAACACGATATACCGGTCTTTTGAACGCCTTTCTCTGGCAGCCCTGGACAAACTGGGAATGGAGCGCCCCCAATCGTTACCTGACGGCGCAAATAGGATTACATGCCAATATT
The DNA here is from genome assembly GCA_043738235.1 of Lewinellaceae bacterium. Lineage (GTDB taxonomy): Bacteria > Bacteroidota > Bacteroidia > Chitinophagales > Saprospiraceae > M3007. The sequence continues at coordinate 2,515 of JAYSZC010000278.1, forward strand.
TACACAGCAGACGATGCATTCAATACCCGGGATGTCAGTGTAGAACCCCGCGCTTCGATCAGCTGGCGGGCAAGTAACCGCCGGCGGCTGACACTTGCCTACGGTTTTCATAGCCAACTCAACCCGCTTTGGCTGGAAGCCGATAACCGCTTTGGATCCGGCGACCCGTATCCCAACAGGGGCAGCGGCCTGGTGCGCAGCCGCCAGCTCGGACTCCGGCATTCCTGGCAATGGCGCGATGACTGGGCTTTAAAAACGGAATTGTTTTGGCAAAGGATGTCCAACATCCCGGTATCTGCGAGCGACCGGGCTTTTTCACTGTTCAATATAACGGAGATTGCCGCTTTGGACGCGCTCAGCACAAACGGTATGGCCGAAAACAAAGGGATAGAAATCAATGTGGAACATTACCTGAGTGGCGGCTGGTTTATGGTAGCCAATGCGACCCTGTTCGATTCGCGTTACCAGGGCGACGACCTTCGCTGGCGCGCTTCCCGCTGGGATCTGGGTCATATCCTGAACCTCACCATGGGCCGCGAATGGCAACGAGAATCACAAAAAGCAGGTAAAGTAAAAGCCTTCGGGGTGAATGGCCGCGCTACACTGACCGGCGGGTACCGGGCTATGCCGGTCGATCTGGCAGCTTCCCGGCAAGCCGGAGAAACGCGTTTCGATACTGCCGACGGCTGGAGCGAACAATTGCCCGGTTATTTCAGGCTCGATCTGCGGGTGTACTGGAAACGCAGCCTTGGAAACCGCCGCAACAGCACCTTCGCCATGGATTTCCAGAATGCTACCATGCAAAAAAACATCGCTTACCGCTTTTATGACCCATTTACTGACCGCGTGGAAACAAAGGAGCAACTGGGGCTTATTCCGAATATCAGCTGGCGGCTGGAGTTTTAAAAAATAAAAAACAAAAGGCAATCTTCAAAAAGCAAAAGGCAAAGGGCAAAGGCAAAGGGCAAATATGACCACTCGGTAAAAATTGCCTTTTGCCTTTTGCTTTTTGAAGAGTGCCTTTTTAAAAGCCAAAGCCGAGATCCCGCAGGTGTTCCCAAAAACTCCCGTACGATTTGCGCACCACATCGGGGTCTTCGATGGCCACAGGCGCCAACAATGCCAAAGGTGCAAAAGCCATCGCCATGCGGTGATCGCCATACGTGGCAAATTGCGGAGTCTCCTTCCAATGCGCTTTGCCGTCGACCAGGTAAAAGGTCTGCCCCGGAGATTTTTGGGAAAAATGAGGTGGTAGTTTGCTAAAGGAAGCGCCGACTTTGGCGAGTTCCAGGCGAATGGCGGCAATGCGGTCGGTTTCTTTGATCGACAGCGTTTCCAGTCCGCTAAAAATGCCCTGCACGCCCAATCCCGCGCACACCACCGCGAGCGTCTGGGCAATGTCCGGGCATTCCAGAAAATTCCATTCAAAAACAGGTCTGGGCGCAATGCCGGACGCCTGCAGGCGAATACCGTTTTCTTCAAAAATGGTTTGAATGCCAAAGGATTGCATCATGCGGGACAACACGGCGTCGCCCTGCCAGCTGTCGGCAAAAAGGCCTTTGAGCCGAATGTCGGGCGAGTGTGCCAGTGCGGCCATTGCATACCAGTAGGAAGCCGCCGACCAATCGGCCTCGACGTTGAATTTTTGGGGTGTGTAGGCGCCCGGTTCCACCACAATATGTTCGCCCTGCCAGGCTGCTTTAGCGCCGAAGTGGCGCATAAGTTGGAGGGTCATTTCCAAATAAGGGCGCGATACCAGGTCGCCTTCGGGTATCAATTCCAGTCCCCCGGGCAGGCAGGGGCCGATCATCAGCAAGGCCGACAGGAATTGGCTGCTCGTTCCGCCGTGGATGCGTACCTGGCGCATTTTTTTGCCTATGTGTTGGGGAGGACCGATGCGCAGGGGCGGATAACCTTCGTGTCCGAGGTACTCGATGTCGGCGCCCAGACTGCGCAGTGCTGTCACCAATGCGCCGATGGGGCGTTCGAGCATCCGCGCAGAGCCGGTGAGGGTTTGAGTGCCCGCCTGCAGGCAAAGCCGGGCGGTCATAAACCGGAACGTAGTACCCGCGTCGCCGGCATCATACACCTCGCTGCCGGTCTGGGTAAGCAGGCGTTGCAGGGTTGTCGTGTCCTTCGATGTAGAAAGGCGCCGGAGCCATTCGCCCGGATCTGCGCCGGCTAAGGCCAGGACAATCAAAGCGCGGTTGCTGATACTTTTGGAACCTTCGAGGGTGATTTCGCCGCGCAGGTTGCGGTCGGGTTTGGATAGTTGTAACACTTGCATGGGCAAATAACGGGC
>JAYSZC010000279.1:0-1969 GCA_043738235.1 Lewinellaceae bacterium
GACGGCATTGATGCCCGAAACCTGGTTGAAAAAAGCACACAGGAAAGCCAGCAGAATAGGCGTTCGGTATTTCCCGGAACAAAAAGTGGCGGGCGGCACCAGGTCGCCGGGCTGGCGCATACCCGCCCGCATCGCGCAGCAGGTAATTGGCTACGTAAGCGATCAGGATGCCCAATACAATATTGAACTGGAACAGCGCCACCAGCCTGCCCCGCGACTCCGCAGGCGCTATTTCACTGATGTACAGCGGCGCCGTGACGGAAGAAGAGCCGATGGCTAATCCGCCGATAAAACGGAAAACCATAAATGTGACTACATCAGGTGCCACGGCTGAACCCAGCGAGGAAAACAGGAACAGTATCCCGATCAGGAACAGGGTTCGTCTGCGCCCAAGCAAGTCGGATGGAATACCGCCCAGTATAGCGCCCAGTACCGTTCCCCACAAGGCCATGGCGACGGCCAGGCCCTGCGTGAAATTATCCAGCGACCAAAGTTTTTGAATGGCTTGTTCGGCGCCCGAAATAACGGCGGTATCTAATCCGAACAGAAAACCGGCCAGGGCAACGGAGATAGACCAGCGGAAAATAACAGATGATTTCATGTGCGTACATTTTTTTTTCAAACGGAGGGTAAGGTATTTCCAATCCTGCGATAGATGATAAAAGCAGCCAAATAAACAGTTGCTTTTCCGAAAAAAAACCACGCACGGAAGAAGCCGAAAATCCTTAGAAAAGAGTAGGCGCCTAACTATTTCCCGACATTAATTTCTCTCATTATGAAAACCCGTTCTTTCTTTTTCGCACTGACCCTCATCGCCCTCAGCCTGAATCTTACATCCTGCACAAAAGAGGCCATCTCCGAACCGATTCCTGTCTCCGATCCGCTGCCATCCATTCCTTCCGGCGATCGTATTATTATCCACTTTGGCACCTCTACCCAGAACGGCTGCCTCTATAGTTTCAGCAATTGCATCTGGATCGGCTGGGGCACGGAAACCACCAATTTTGCCGATCGCTTTGCCATGCGATTCGATAAGGGCGACGAAGCCGGACAGTATTTCGGCAACTATTTCCCCCTGACTGCCGACTTCACGCTCGATGCCGCGAATGCTGCATCCATGGGCTTGCCGGAGCAGGTTATCCCGGCAGGGTTCTATCCCTTATCCGATTCGCCGATTGGCAAAATGGTCGTATTCTCGCCGGAATCGGCACAACATGTAGCGCCATTGGTCAATGCAGGCAACCCGCAGGACAACCTGGGTCAACTGCACAACCTGGCCCTGCAAGTCATCTTGAGCGCAGAAAACCAAGACGCCATCCGGCAAATCAAAGGTGATAAAGCCGCCATTCAGCGCTTCGCTATCGAAAAAACAGCCGAATTCCTGGAAGCGTCCGGCCTGCCGGTCAACCCGGATGAACTGCAACGCGCAAAGTCGCTCAACCTGTTCCAGAATTATTCCGATTTTGAAGGCCGCATCGAAGCCACACGTCTGAGCGCCGGTGATAAAAAAGTGTTGCGCAGCGTATTTAACCAGGCCGCAGCCATACCGGTTTCTTCGCCGGAACAACTGAGTCACTTTGTTTCCGTGATGACCGAACTGGAAAACGGACTGGCGCAATCTAAAGACCTGACAGATGCCCGCCGCGTACTTTCCATCGTTTCCGTACTGAAATACAGCCGCTACTACTGGTACTGGAAATCGTATTCATCCGGCGGCGGTTCGGGCACAACTGAACCTGCTTCCATCCCCAACTGGGTATGGGCCGACGCCATCGGTATGGAACTCGGCGGACCACTGGTAAGCGCAGCAGTTTCCATCGCAGTTTATCTGGATGAACATTAGTAGGAATGAGGAATGAGGAATGAGGAATGACCGAGCGTGATGTCCGACATCACGAAGAGGACGAAGGGCATTCCGCCCGGCAAATCAATGAATGAGGAATGACCGAGCGTGATGTCTGACATCACG
>JAYSZC010000280.1:0-4803 GCA_043738235.1 Lewinellaceae bacterium
AACATCCCATGCGGAAAACATTTTTCTTCTTACTCCTGGCGCGACCGCTTCTGGCGCAGGCGCAAACCGACCCGCCGCTGGTGGCTTCGGGCAGTTATCAGACTGATTCCTATCAGTGGTCTTTTGCCGTGGGCGATCTGGCCATTCTAACCCTGCCATCCACGGCTAATATGTGGTCGCAAGGTTCCATTCAGCCTGATCTGGGGATCGTGCCCGTACATCAGGCGAATCTGCCCGATGTGACGATTCAACTGTATCCCAATCCGACTGCGGATGTGCTGTATTGTCAAATAACGGCGCCGGCGTCTGTCAAAGACCTCCAAATGGATGTTTTTGATACAAATGGCCGTGTTGTTTTGGATTACCCCATCCTTGTCACGAACCGCGAACAGACGCGTATTTCGCTCGCCAAATTGCCCGCCGGCCACTATTTTTTGCGCTTTACAGACGTCCAGGGCAGGTGGATGACCCATTCATTTCAAAAAATTTAAACAACCCTCATCATGCAAAGGAATATTTTTATCTGGTTCGTTTTTATCATTTGCAGTATTCAACTGACGGCACAAACGCCCACCGGTTTTGCTTACCAGGCGGCTCTGCGCAACACACAAGGCGCGCTTTTGACCAATGAAAATGTAGTCGTCTATTTTCACCTCCAGAGCGACATCAATGGAGGCGTATTGTATTCGGAAAAACACACGGTGACGACCAATAACCTCGGTTTGGTGAACCTCACGGTTGGCGGCGGAGAAACGATTTTCGGCGATTTTGACGCCATCAACTGGGCTACGCCTAAGTTCCTGAAAGTCGAGTTGGACGTGGACGGGCAGGGTGTTAATTTCCTGGGAACCAATGAGTTATTTGCAGTGCCGTATGCCATGTTCGCAGCCAATGTCGGCTCGCTGGGCGATATCGTTCTCAGTCCGGCACTTGCGGGCGCCGGTACGGATGAAGATCCTTTCCGACTCGCCCAGCAAGGCGCAACAGACGGGCAGGTGCTCAAATGGAGCAATGCGGCGGGTTACTGGATTCCCGCCAATGATGAAGGCGGCGGCACGAATCAGGGCGATAACTGGGGCACCCAGGTCGTCAATACGGACGCAAGTTTGCAAGGAAATGGAACGGCTGGTAATCCCCTAAAAATTACAGCACAAAATGCGCAGCCCGGTCAGGCGCTGGTCTGGAATGGCACGAACTGGGTACCGACTACCGCGACCGGCCCACAGGGCCAGGCCGGCCCGATTGGTTTGACTGGCGCAACCGGCCCACAAGGCCCTGCCGGCCCGATTGGATTGACGGGTGCGACCGGCCCACAAGGCCCACAGGGTCAGTCAGGTCCAACTGGTTTGACTGGTGCGATCGGTCCACAAGGCCCTGCCGGCCCGATTGGTTTGACAGGTGCGACCGGGCCACAAGGCCCTTCCGGACCAACCGGCTTGACAGGTGCGACCGGTCCGATTGGCTTGACTGGTGCAACCGGCCCACAGGGACAAACAGGACCAACTGGCTTGACCGGCCCGCAAGGCCCACAGGGACAAACAGGACCAACTGGCTTGACGGGCGCGACTGGTCCGCAAGGCCAGGCCGGCCCGATTGGCTTGACCGGCCCACAAGGGCCGACGGGGCCAACCGGCCTAACCGGCGCTACCGGACCACAAGGCCAAGCCGGCCCGACTGGTGCTACGGGTGCAGCAGGCCCTGCAGGCGCGACCGGCCCACAAGGCCCGGCCGGTACCTATACTGCGGGCACTGGTATTAACATCTTCGGCAACACACTCTCCGTCAATATGTCACAGATTACGCCCAGCGGCGCTGCCGGTGGTGATTTGGGGGGGACATTCCCAAATCCATCCGTTCAAAAAGTGAAAGGAAAGAATTTTGATTTTGACGGATATATTCCAAATGAAATCTATACCCTGAAATATTTTGGAAGCGAAGGCGTATTGCTCAGTTACGACTACGGCAGCGAATGGTATACCACCGGCGGCGCCGAGGGAACCACCACACTGACCAATGGCAGTGCGCTGTTGCCTTGGGGGAATAACGTAATGGATCTGGGCAACTTCAGTCAAAGATGGGGGGTAGTGCATTGTTACGATATCGCTTCGGGGTCTGACAGGAAGTTGAAGAAAAATATCATGCCGATCAATTACGGATTGAGTAGTATTATGCAACTTGCCCCGGTCACTTATCAGTTTAAAGACGATAAAAACAACCAGCAGCGTTTGGGATTTATCGCTCAGGAAGTGGAACAGGTCATTCCAGAACTTATTCGTAAGGACGCAGATGCCTACAGTGTCAGTTATATGGACATGATTGCCGTTTTGGTAAAATCGGTGCAGGAGCAGCAGGTGATGATGGAGCAACAGCAAAAAGAGATACAGTTGATGAAAGCGGAGTTGGAGCGGAGGAAGTGATTAGCGTGAAAACGGATGTGGGTGTCTCATAAGTCATCCACATCCTGCTACGTGCACGTTTACTCTACCAACACAAAACCCGCCCACAAAAACGGTTCCCGGTATTTTTCCCGCATCACCTTTTGTGCTGTAGCAAAAGCCTCCGGGATGCTCATTTTTTCTATCTGCCATTTGCTGTAAAACGTGGTCATCAGTTCCTGTGTCTGGAAATCGGGCACCTGCCAGAGCGACATGATGAGGTATTTTGCCCCTGCGATTTTGAAAGCGCGTTGCAGGCCGTAAACACCTTCGTTGCCCTGGATGTTGCCCAACCCCGTTTCGCAGGCGGAAAGTACGACCAGTTCGGTGTTACGGAGGTTCATCTGGCTGATTTCATAAGCCGTGAGGATGCCGTCTTCGCGATCGGGGCGAAAAGGTTTGCCACTTTGCCAGGCGTAATTTGCCCCGGCTAAGATAAGCCCGGATCGGATCATGGGGTGATCGGACCATTTGAATATGGGGTCTTGATCCGGGCCTTTTACTTTTTGTTCTTTGCTCTCCGGATCAGGGAAAAAATAGCCATGTGTAGCGATATGTAGGATTCGGGGAGACGGCAGCCCTGCGCCGATGGTTTTGAAAGATTCCTCGGTAGCATTGTAGCCTCTGCGTACGGCCGGATGCAGCCCTCCATCTATAAAAAGCGCTTCCGTAGCGCTGATTTCCACATCTGTCCACTTGAGGTAATTCCACCTTTCGCCCCTTAAAGTGGAGTCGGTACTGTTAAAATCCAATCCCCTGTTGACAGATTGTGCATTGTTTTGCAAAATTGAAATGGATTGGTTGATGGCCGTACTGTCCAGGTTGTATTGGATGCCGCCGTAGAGCAGTGCTGCCGAGCCTGCCGATTGCGTTGCTGCCGGAATGACCAGTTGGCGGGTGCTGCCGAGTTCGACCAGGTGGTAACGGTCGGCGAGGGTTTCCACGTCCTCTTTTCCCCCCGACTGCGGAGGTGTAAAAACGGCGCCCAGGTTCAGGCGGTGCAACAGGCCGGAGGGTGAAAAGTAGGTGGTTTTGACTCCATTCAGGTGCGGTTCCAGGGGTTGCCAAATCAATTCATAGAGGGAATTAGGGGATGTGCCTGCGTACAATGCCGAGATGTATTCGACTTTTGATTTGCTTTGATTTTGTAGCAGGGCTTCCAGTTGTTTTGCTTCAAATAACGGGATGAAAACAGGCAGTTGGGTATCAGGTTTCAGCAAAAGTGCGGCGTACATGACACTATCAGTAGATTGTGGATGAACCAGATTGTAATGCACAAACTCGATGGCCGCTTCGCCAGGCTGTAGTTTTTGCTGCACTTCCTGCCAGTTGACCTGGCGGAGCGCATTGTCGAAACCGGCTGCACTTCGGGCAAGACCTTTTTCAAGGTTATTGGCTTTTTCTTCCAGTTCCGCTACGTTTTTTTGTTCGGCAAGGGTTTTGGAGTATTCGATAGCAAGGCGGCGCTGACAGGATTTAAGTTGTGCGTATTGATCTGTTGAAGCAGGATTCGCCAGGGTTAGTTGATTTACCTGTGCAACGGCGTTCAATAAAAAACCTTTGTAGAAAAGAATGTCGTCATAGCACAGCGCCGACATGGTATGTTGCTGTTGGGCAAAAGAAAAATCCCGGTTTAAACCATCTCCAAATTTTCCGATATAAGATGATAATTCCCGTTCCGAAAGATGGTGGAAGGCCCGGGCCAGGTTTTTTTTCTCCATTTCCGAGGTTTCCAGAATATTTACTTCCGTCGCTTTAAAATCGTTCACAGCCCAATCGGCGCCGGCCATTTTTCCCCTGCCGGATATATAGTCGGGATGCATTTTACCCAATACCTTTTCCCTGATTAGAGAGGTTTCCGTAAAACAGGATTTGGATTTTTCGTAATTCCCTTGTTCGAAATACAAAGAACCCAGGAGTTCAACAATGCTTGCATAGGTCGGATGTTCCTTTCCCAACACCTGCTCCCGGATGGATTTCGCTTCCAGAAAATGCAATTCCGCTTGCTGATAATCACCGGTTTTCCAATAAATCTCTCCCAGGTTTCGGAGGCTTATTGCATAGTCGGGATGGTTCTTTCCCAGGGATTTTTCGCGCAGGTCTTTTGCTTCCAGAGCGAATGTCCGGGCCTTTGAATAATCGCCCATCCGAGCATACAAAACGGACAAATTGTTTACGCTATATATGTAATCCGTGCTATTTCTGTCCGATATTTTTTCCAGAATTGATTTGGCTCCCAGGTGCAAACGTTCGCTTGCTTTATAGTTTCCCATTTGCAGGTACAGGTTTGCTAATCCTTGCAAACCTCCTTCATAATCCATGTTTTCTTTACCGGTAGTTGTTTCCCGTATACTGTTTGCTTCCAGGT
>JAYSZC010000281.1:0-13176 GCA_043738235.1 Lewinellaceae bacterium
TACCAGAAACTTTCCAGGTTTTAAAAACCTGGAAAGTTTAGCACTCGATAAAAAATAAAATTCTGCTCTCTTTTTGGACCGGGTCTTATGAGACAACCACTTGGAGTTAACGCGAAATTAAGTTTTATAATAAGAACTCTCGTTCAAGTAGAATTCGACTTTTGCCCTATCGAAAACATAGAACAAAGATACGGTAGGCAAATCCACGCCAAACGTCGATTAACCTTAATTAACCTTACATCAAGGTTGTTTAACCCGCCCCCGCTGAAAGGCCTGCTACTTTTGCCCTGTTATTTTCACCAAACTTATTTTGACAAATATGAAATACCTGATACTGCTCCCGGTCGTCCTGATGCCCTGGCTACTGGCATCCCAAACCACGGAAGGCGAAATCACCTTCACCGAAACCGTTCAGATGAGAATTGAACTGGACGATGTGAACAACAATGACGAAATACGCAAAATGCTGCCCACGTCCCGCAGTGCCGCTTCTACTTTGTTTTTTAATGAAAACCAAAGCCTGTACAAAAACAAGGACAACGCCGACGCAGAAACAGGCGGCAACCACCAGCAAGACGGGGTGCAAATGGAATTCAAGATCATACGCCCGGAAAACCGCATTTACCGCGACCTGGAAAGCGGCCGGACGGTGGAGAGCCGCGAATTTATGGGGCGTTTTTTCCTGATCGACGAGGAAGCGCCGCGCAAGGCCTGGAAACTGAGCGGCGAACAAAAAACCATTCTCGGTTACCCCTGCCAAAAAGCGCTGTTGCAGGATACGAGCCGCAAAGTGGAAGCCTGGTTTACGGCACAAATCCCCGTTTCCATCGGCCCCGGTGAATTCAGCGACCTGCCCGGTATGATCCTGGAAATCAGCGCCGGCGACCGCAGCATGGTTGCTACCCAGATCGAACTGAAAGCCCTGCCTAAAGACGCCATCGAACTACCCACCAAAGGAAAATCGGTCAGCAGAGCGGAGTTCAAACAGATCGTAGACGAAAAAATGAAGGAAATGGGCGCTGAAGGTGGCGGCGGAAATGTGCGAATGATTATCAGGAATTAAAATTAAGCTATGAAACAAATACTCCTCTTTCTTCTTGTGTCCCTGCCGTTCGGCCTGCTTGCCCAAAACAAAAACATCACGCTGGAAGGCGCTGTGGCCGATTCGAGCGGCATCGGGCTGCCCTCCGCCAGCGTGGTGTTATTGCAACAAGCCGACTCGGTCATGCACACGTTCGGGCTATCCGGGCCGGAAGGCCGGTTTGCCATCAAAAGGGTCAGCCCGGGCGACTATATCCTTCAAATCACCTATCTCGGTTACCAGACATACTACCAGCCGGTAAAAATACCTGCCGATCAGCCCAAAATGGCCCTGGGCATTATCCTGCTGACACCCTCCAACACGCTCCTTGATGCCGTAGACATCCATGCACAACAAGCGCCCCTGAGCATCCGGAAAGACACCATCGAGTACAATGCAGGCGCTTTCCAGACACAACCCGGTTCCGTCGTGGAAGACCTGCTCCGCAAACTGCCCGGGGTCGAAGTACAGCAAGACGGCAGTATCAAAGCCCAGGGCGAAACAGTGCAGAATGTGCTGGTGGAAGGCAAGGAGTTTTTCGGGCAGGATCCGAAAATCGCCACCAGAAACCTGCCTGCCGACGCTGTGGACAAGGTGCAGGTGTTCGATAAAAAATCGGACATGGCCGAATTCACCGGCATCGAAGACGGGCGCGACCAGAAAACCATCAACCTGAAACTCAAAGAGGACAAAAAACAGGGTTATTTCGGCAATGCCAGCGGCGGATACGGCACGGAGGAGCGCTATGAAGGCAAATTCAATATCAACCGTTTTGGCAAAAAAATACAGTTTTCGGCGCTGGGAGCGGCCAATAACAACAACCAGCAGGGTTTTTCTTTTGAAGATTACATCAACCTGATGGGCGGTTTGTCCAACTTTATGTCTGCCGGAAGCGGCGGCGGGCGGATGCGCATCGAAATCAGCTCCAATGATGCAGGCATCCCGATGGCCGGAAACACTGACCGCGGATTTACCGATACGCAGGCTGGCGGCGTCAACCTGAACTACGATTTTTCACCTAAAACGGAATTGAGCGGTAACTACTTTTTCAACCGCATCCACAATGACCTCGATCGCTTAGCCACCCGGCAAAACCTGCTGGGGGAAGGCAATTTTGACTCGGAAGAACAGGAGTTTCGCAACAGCGGCAATATGAATCACCGCCTCAACCTGACGCTGCGCCACAAACTCGATTCTTTCCAGAATATCATTGCACGTACGCGTTTCAGTTACAATGACGCTACCTTGTTCAGCAAGCTAAATAGTGCCACGTATGACAACGTGGGCAACATCCAGAACAACAGCCTGCGCAACTTCGACTCGGACGGACAAAACCTGCGGGGAGAAGCCAGTCTGGTGTATCGCCGCCGTTTCGGACGCAAAGGCCGTGCTTTTGTAGCCGACTTGTCGTACCGCAACAGTACCGATACCCGCGCTGCAAATCTGGCCGCCGACAATACGTTCTATCCCAACGGACAATCCACCACGAGCAGCGTCCGCCAACGGCAGCAATACGACGACGACGCGGAGAATTATGGCCTTTCATTGTCGTACACCGAACCGATCGGAAAACGGCAATACCTCGAATGGCAGGCCGGACGCCAGCAGTACACTAACCGAACGGACAAAAATTTCTACGATCTGATAGAGGTGCCCACGCCCGGCGAGGTGTTCAATCCGCTGCTCAGCAACCAGTTCCGGCGCGGCTATCGCTATGACCGGGCTGGGATGAACTACCTCCGAAATCGCCAGAAATACAACCTGACGGTCGGCGCAGCCGTTCAAAATTCCGTGCTGGACGGCACCCTTGCCGGCTCGACGGAGAACTTGAGCCGCAGTTTTACCCGGGTGCTGCCCGCTTTGTTTTACGACTACGAATTTGGCGTCGGGCGCAATTTTTCGATGGAATATACTACTAACCTGCGCGAACCCTCGCTCGAACAACTGCAACCGGTGGTGGACAACAGCGACCCGCTCAATACCTATTCCGGCAATCCTGACCTGAACCTGGAGTACGGACACAACCTGAACTTCCACCTGCTGCGCTTCGACCAGTTTTCGATGACCAGTTTCTTCGCCGATTTCAACGCGAACTACATCAGCGACCGCATCACCAATGCCTCTACGGTGGATTCTTTGTTCCGGCGCAGCATTCGCCCGGTCAATGTAGCGCAGGACCTGACCCTGAGCACTTATCTGAGTTTTGGAACGCCCTTGCGCTTTATCAAAACCAACCTCAATATCGGTCTGAACAGCACCTACAACCGCGGCATTTTGTTCGTCAATGAAGTGGAAAACAACACGGATCGCTGGCAACATGCGCTCGATATCGGGTTCGACAACCGCAAAAAAGAAAAACTGGATGTCAGCGTGGGCGCCCGGCTGCTGCTCAACAGTACACGTTATTCCGTTAGCGAGTCGCTCAACCAGAACTTCCTCAACCAGCGCTATTACACCGATATTACGGTTTTTCCGAGCAAAAAATGGGCTGTCGGCGCCGGATTCGATTACGCTATTTATTCAAAAGAAGCCTTCGGAGAACAACTTTCGGTACCGCTGCTGCGAGCCAACCTTACCCGCTACCTGCTGAAAAATAACCGGGGGCAACTCAAACTGGCCGCCTACGATTTGCTGAACCGGAATATCGGAATCAACCGCAGCAGCCAGTTCAACTACATTGAAGAGGAGCGCATTGTGTCGCTGGGTCGCTATGTCATGCTGACCTTCGGGTATTCGATTTCGGGTTTTGGAAATGAGAAGAAAGGGTTTGAGATGAAGGTAATTCGTTAGAAGTGAGAAGCGGGAGGTGAGAAGTGAGATGCTAACATCTGTATCCCGAATTTTTCTTTGCCGGAAAATTCGGGATTTTTTTATGCCCCTACTGCGGGGTTTTTACCACATAGGTGTTGTTTTTTTACCACATAGGCGCATAAAACGTTAAATCTGAAACTTTTAAAAATATGCAATGGTTTTGTTCCGTATTCTACCGGCAAACAAAACCTTCCTCAATGGCAAACAGCCCCATCCGGCTATCCGCTTTTATTTGCCTTTTTTACCTGCTTTCGGTGGCTTCCGCCTCGGCTCAAGACCTTCGGAAGGACAAGACATTTTTTCAGAAAAAAAAAGGAGAATTCGGGCAATGGCTCCGGCACAATAAATTAGACAAAATCCTGATCGCCGACAGCGTCGCTGTTTCCAGTCAGAAAGTGACGCTATTTCTGCGCCCTGCCTACAAAGGCAAACACGTGTGCGATTCCATCCAGCGCGCCTGGGACAAATTGGAACAGGCCAACCGAAAAGTGAACGGACAATATTTCCATGAAAGACTGCTGCACAAATGGGCATTCCTCGCAGAAGTGCGACAGGAACAGGCTGAAGTAGTGGTTCGCTGTCACGATCCGGCACACTTTTTGGCAAAAACTTATGCTAAGAACGGCAAAGTTCCCGTCGAACAACGCAGCATCCGATCCGCTGCTGTTGTAGACGTAAGCACCCCGATTTCACTACAAGACGTCAATACCGGCGACAACGCTACACTCATCAGAGGTAAAAATGTGAGCGCCGTATGCAATACGGCACGCAAGTTTTTGGTTAACGTTTATAAAAACAAAGGAACGCCGATACTCTGGAAGGCCAAAGTGGATACTTCTTACACGGCTTACGATGAATTTATTTTGGAAGTAAGCCATTTAAGTTACGAAATTTGTCCTGACGGCTTTTTTGAGTACCACCGCATTTATGTCAAAGGACTCCAAAAAGGGCCAGATGTCGAACTTTCCTGGGAGTTTCAGGGCAAATACGGTTCGGGCATTCTTTTCCCACCCCGTAAAAACGACTATAAAGACATGGATCTAAAATATAAGAGCAATCTGGAAGAGTATCAAAGACGGCTCTTTAAAAAACTTTTGGACTACCTTCGCCAATGACAACCTCTGATTCAACGACCATTGCAAGGCCAATGGCAGATACCGACGCAACAACCAACACCGGCCAGGTTATGGCTGCTCCTCTTTCACCGCGCACACGCATTGCACGGCTGATCCTGATCTATCACTTTATCCTGATCGGGGTGTCCTGTGTGTTCTATGTCCTGCGGGGCTTCGATTTTGAAGAATTTACTTCACTCATGGGTGTGTTGGCGCCCATCACTGCGCTCTACGGCGGCGCGGTCTTCCGGTTCCTCGGACGCAGTATCACGGAACCCAACCTGGCTGCTCAAAACGGCACTCCCATCAACAGCTTAGTCAAATGGCTGGTAAACGGGCATTTTATTATTGTCCTGACACTGATCACCATCAAAGCCCTGGCGCCCAATGTGCTCAACTTCCAGGATATGACTATGTTCCTCACGCTGGTCGAATCCGCCCTGGGTATTTACATGGGGAGTATTATTTTGGCTCTTTTTGAAGGAAAAACTGAAAAATAGTTTTTTTAAAAGTTTATGGGTTTATGGTTTATAAGTTTATTTTTTGCGCTCGATAACGCGTGATAAACTCATAAACCATAAACCCATAAACTTTTTATATTTCTTCGTACTCATACACCTCCTTCGAGAACGCCTCTTCCATCTTTCCGCGGTCGAATTCACCTTCGAGGTTGGCCAGAAAAATAGTGGCGACCCCGTTGCCGATAAAATTGGTGATCGCGCGGGCTTCCGACATAAACCGATCCACGCCCAGCAGCAGCGCCAGCCCTTCGATGGGAATGACCTGCACAGCTGACAAGGTCGACGCCAGCACCACAAACCCACTTCCCGTCACCCCGGCGGCCCCTTTGGAAGTGACCATCAGCACCCCGATAATTGTAAGCATCTGTCCCATACTCAGGTCGATATGATACACCTGCGCCAGAAAAATGGTCGCCATCGACAGGTAAATGGTGGTGCCGTCCAGGTTAAATGAATAACCGGCAGGAATCACCAAACCCACCACGGGTTTCGGACAACCCATCACTTCCAGTTTTTCCATGAGTGCCGGCAGCGCGGCCTCGCTGGATGAAGTGCCCAGCACGATCAGCAGTTCTTCTTTGATAAAATTCAGATACCGGAGAATACTGATGCGGTAATAGCGCAAAATGAGCCATAACACCCCGAAAATGAACACCGCCATGGTGGAATAGACCGTCAGCATGAGTTTGCCGAGCGGCAGCAGGGTGTGCAGGCCGTATTTGCCGATGGTAAAAGCCATGCCCCCAAAGGCGCCGATGGGCGCTAGCCGCATGACCCAGTGCAATGCTTTGAAAACGTATTTGGAAATAAAATTGAGTCCGCGCACAATGCGTTCTTTCCCACCATACCGGCTCAACATCATGCCCAGCACAATAGAACCCAGCAACACCTGCAGGGTGCTGTTTTCTTTCAAAAAATTCCACCAGGAAAACTGCGCGGCGCCCTGGGCATATTTGCTGACATCCACGCCTTCCGTTTGGGGCGTCACGCCCGCGCCCGGCTGTATAAAATGCGCTACAACGATGCCGATCAACAGGGCAAAAGTGGTGACGATCTCAAAGTAAATCAGCGCTTTACCACCTACCGTACCCACTTTTTTCAAGTCGCCCATACCCGAAATCCCCAGCGTAATGGTCAGAAAAATCAGCGGATTGATAAACAGTTTGACGACGCTGATAAAGTATTTGCCCAGCGGCTCCATTTGTACCGCCCGGGCGGGCGCAAAATGCCCCAGCAATACGCCGGCCAATATGGCCAGCAAAACCCAGGTGGTCAGGTTGGTAAAGATTTTTTTCATGGAGGCGGGCCACGGTTGGGTGGGCGGGACAAAGAAAGGGAGGAATGAGGTAAGGTGGTAGTCGAGGAGACTTTTTTGGACGATTTTGCTGACGTTTACAAATCTTCCTCTGTAATAATATTCAACAAATGGTCATTTTCCTCAATTTTCGAGAGTCTTCTGGCTTGGTTTTTCAGAACCTTCTCTACATAATTTCGAACTGATCTAGCATTTCCTTGACGTTCATTTTCAATCGAATACAACATTTTGGTTTTTAAAAATTCATTAGCCTTCTCTGTTAGTTCTAAATGCTGTTCTTGAATTTGTTTTTGAAAAATCAAAACAAGTTCATCATCGGAATAATCTTCAAAGTGAATTCTCGTGGGAAACCTTGAAGCGAGCCCAGGGTTTACTTTCAAAAATTCATCCATTTCTTTTGTGTATCCTGCGACAATTACGAGAATTCTCTCACGATGATCCTCCATCAGTTTTAATAAAGTCTCGATTGCTTCCTTTCCAAAATCGTTTGCATTGTCCTTGTTTAGACTATAAGCTTCATCAATAAACAAAACCCCACTAAGAGCCTTTTCAAATGCTTCATGCACCTTGGGGGCCGTATGCCCTACAAACTGCCCGACTAATCGACTTCTATCTACCTCATGAGTATGGCCTTTTTCTAATAAGCCAATGCTTTTATAAAGTTTTCCAATAATTCTAGCGACTGTTGTTTTACCAGTTCCTGGATTACCCGTAAAAACAAGATGAAGAGTAGCGGGAGGAATAGGGTAACCATTGTCTAACTTCTTTTTACGAATTTTGGCAAGATGAAAAATACTTTCTACTTCATCTTTCACCTGTCCCAGCCCTATTAGGCTATTCAATACTGACATAGGATCGTCTTGGGCTTGAGGGTGTGTAATGGCATTAAAAACCTCGCTTACTATAACATGCTCAGTTTGCAGCACCAGTTTCTCTTGTTGCGTTCTGCGTTCTTCCTCTTCTTTTTTCTTTATTGCGTCTTCTTCCTCTTTTTTTCTCTTTTTCTCTTGCTCATAACTTTCCCAATTATTGTATTGCGATAGTTCCCCCATTAGATTGAATAGCCATTCAATACTCTGAGTATTTGCGTTTTTCCAAAACTTCGGGTCTGGTATTGAGCGAATATTTCCATTTTTGTCTGCGATTTTAGCGCTAAATCCATAATCATAAAAAGCACTATTGGCAGTTGAGTCATCGAAAAACAATTCCACACATTCAATTTCATTTATTTTAATATAAGTTTTTTCACCTAAGGAATTAAAAATCACTACATCATAGTAAAAAGTATAGTTTCCGTAAGAAGAAGGTCCGTGTTTGGATTTGTACTTTAATTGAAGCACATAAAGTAAACTATCTAGTTGACTTACCCTTTCAAAGGCTTCTTCAAAAGATTTATTCTCAACCAATGCGCCGTTTTTTGCAACACAAAAAAATCTGTCTTTTGACATTTTTACTATCTTATCTAAAAACGTATCTGCCATCATTAATAATTTTATGGAGAGAATAAATCAAACTTCCTGCCAGTTTCATTGAGTGCTAAGAATGTTCAAATATAAGGTGGGGCCATCGATTTTCTATATTGTTGTTTGGCCAGTGAGGTATACTATTTCCCCATTCCCTTTGCACTTTTGGATTGAAAGTGTATTTTTGCATTCTAAAAATCCATATTATGGAAACACTCGCTACATCAAAACCCACACCCAAAGGCTCCAGTATTTCCGGCAAACTGCTCCTAACCGTCTTGCTTTTTGCAGTTTTCACTCTTGCCATTCCGGTTTATTATTCCCAAACTGATCCACCGGAGATCCAGTTAAAAATGGAAAAGAGTTCAGGGAAGAACGGAAAACACGCCAATCCGAAAACCCGTGAAAGTGCTGAGCAGGAGTATCAACAAGTAAAGCAACAGTATCAGGAATGGGACAAAAAGCCCAACAAAACGCCGGAGGAGAAAGAATTTATCAAAAAACTCCGGAAATTGCTCGAAAAACTCCGAAAAAAGAAAGATTTTAGCGGTGAAAACCATTCACAAAAACACAAAGGCTTTTAACATGCCAACCTATACCTTCATCACAGACTACCGCGGCGGCACCTACATCTGCCAAAAAGCAGCAGAGAGCCTGCGGGCTGCCTGCCTCTTGTGGAAGGAAGAAATTCGTTCGGGAGGCTACGTGCCGGATTTGAATGTGCGGGCCTTTTCAAAGGCTTTTGATGCTGATATCGACGAACTGCCGCCGGTTCCTTTGGACACACTGAGTAATGTCTGGTTGTTTCATCTTTTGATCGGAGATGATCTACTGGATGTACATATTATTCAGACCGAAATGGTACCGGTTGAAACAGAAGCAACTGAAACAATACATGCTTCGTAGTGTTCCCCCTCAATGCGCCTCCAACCAATTATCCCCCGTTCCCATTTCCACCAGAATGGGCACCTTCAGGTTGGGAATTGCCGTTGTCATTTTATCAAAAACGATCGGTTTCAGTCGCTCCAGTTCGTCTTTTTGTACATCGAACACCAATTCGTCGTGTACCTGTAAAATCATTTTTGACTGAAAACCGCCTTCGATCAGCGCTTGCCGGATATTAATCATGGCTACTTTGATAAGGTCGGCGGCGGTACCCTGGATAGGCGTATTGATGGCGATGCGTTCGGCCATAGAGCGCATCATGCCGTTGCGGCTGTCGATGTCGCGGAGTTTGCGGCGACGGCCCAGCAGCGTTTCCACATAGCCGTTGGTGCGGGCAAATTCCACGATGTCGGTCATGTATTTTTTCAGGCCGCTGTATTGTTTGAAATAGTTCTCTATCAGTTCTTTAGCCTCCGTGCGTTTGATGCCCAACTGATTGGAAAGATTGGTGGCGCCCGCGCCGTAAATGATACTGAAATTGACGGTTTTGGCGGCGCGGCGCTGGTCGCTCGTCACCTGGTCGAGCGGAACGCCGTACACCCCGGCGGCGGTGGCAGTGTGAATATCCAGTCTTTTCTGGAAAGCGTCGAGCATGGCTTCGTCGCCGCTGATCTCTGCGATCAGGCGCAGTTCGATCTGCGAATAGTCGGCGGAAAGCAACACGTGGTTGGCGTCGCGGGGAATAAATGCTTTGCGCACTTCGCGGCCTTCAATGGTGCGGATGGGGATGTTTTGCAGGTTGGGGTTTTGGCTGCTGAGGCGACCGGTGGCGGCAATCGTCTGGTTGAACTGCGAATGCACCCGGCCTGTTTTCGGATTAATCATCGTCGGCAGGGCATCCACGTAGGTACTTTTCAGTTTCATCAGGCCCCGGTGTGCGAGAATATCGGCGCAAATCGGGTGGCTAAGCGCCAGTTCCGAGAGGATTTCCTCGTCGGTGCTGTACTGCCCCGATTTCATTTTTTTGCCGGGATACGGAATTTTCATCTGATCGAACAAAGCCTCACCCACCTGTTTGGGGCTGGCGATATTGAAGGTAAAACCGGCTTGTTTCAGAATTTTTTCCTCCAGCGCTACTATCTTTTCAGCCAGTTCGCCGGAATATTCCCTCAAAAAATTCGGGTTGATGCGCACACCGGCGTATTCCACGTCGGCCAGCACTTTCACCAGCGGCGTTTCCACCTCGCGGAATAGTTTTTCCAGCTGGTTGTCGTTTAATCTGGGCGCCAGGAAATCGCGCAGTTGTATGGTAATATCGGCGTCTTCTGCGGCGTATTCCTTGATTTGTTCGAGGGGCACATCGCGCATATTGCCCTGGTTCACACCCTTTTTCCCAATCAGTTCCTCGATTTT
This sequence comes from Lewinellaceae bacterium, assembly GCA_043738235.1. Taxonomy (GTDB): domain Bacteria; phylum Bacteroidota; class Bacteroidia; order Chitinophagales; family Saprospiraceae; genus M3007. The sequence goes on from JAYSZC010000281.1 coordinate 10,605, forward strand.
GACCGGCGCGTATTGCAGGTAGGTTTCGGCCAGAAAATTCATGTTGTGCCGCAAATCCGGTTCCCAGAGGTAGTGGGCCAGCATGGTATCCCAATACGGGCCGCGCAGTTCGACGCCGTAGTTTTTGAGCACGATGGCGTCGTATTTCAGGTTTTGCCCGATTTTTTCGATGGTTTCGCTTTCAAACAAGGGTCTGAATTCCTGCACAATCACCTCCGCTTCAGAGCGTTCGGCAGGTACGGGCACATACCAGGCTTCGTGCGCTTTGGTGGCGAAAGAAAATCCTACTAATTCAGCCTGGGTGGCATCCAGGGCCGTGGTTTCCGAATCGTAACAAACGGCGGGGCCGGACAACAGGTGTTTGAGCAGCGTCGCCCGTTCTTCAGGCGTCACAGCGACGTGGTAGGTATGCCCGACGTTGTGGATGTTTTTTTCTGCCATCCGGTGTGTCATGCCCTCTTTTTCGTCGGGGCCGCTGAGGGGTTGCGCAGCCGGGTCATCGCCGAACAAACTGCCCTGCGTACCGCCGGAGGAGCTGTCGGCAGCCTGCTTTTTGGCTGCTTTCGCCGTTTTTGCGGCTTCCGGCGATTGCTCTGAAGTGGTATTTCCCGCCCAGGGGCTTCTTAAAATGGCATCCGCTAAAGTCCTGAATTCCAGTTCCTTGAATATTTCCAGCAGTTTTTCCCGGTCGAAAGGTTCAATTTCATACGCGGTGGCGTCGAATTGTATCGGCGCATTCACGTCGATGGTAGCCAGCCATTTGGACAGAGTGGCTTTTTCTCCATGTGTTTTTACAATTTCCTGTTGTTTGCCTTTCAATTTGTCGACATTGGCCAGCAGGTTTTCAATGCTGTCAAATTCTTCCAGCAACTTGGCGGCAGTTTTTTCACCGATGCCCGGCAGCCCGGGAATATTGTCCACCGCATCGCCCATGAGGCCCAGCATATCGATGACCTGTTCCACCCGTTTGATGCCCCAGCGCTCGCAGACTTCTTTCGGCCCCCATTTTTCCACCTCATTACCCATGCGGGCGGGTTTGTAGAGCAGGATGTGATCCGTCACCAATTGTCCGAAATCCTTATCCGGCGTGACCATAAAAGTGGTAAACCCTTCTTTTTCAGCCTGTTTGGCAATGGTTCCAATTACATCATCGGCCTCGTAATTGTCAACCGTGACGATCGGCACGCGCATGGCCTGGAGTATTTTGATGATCCAGGGAATGGCAAATGAAATGTCCTCGGGCTGTGCATCGCGGTTGGCCTTGTACGGCTCGTATTGCTCATGGCGGAAGGTGCCGCCCCGCGGATCGAACATCACGGCGATATGCGATGGTTTTTCCGTTTGCATCATGTCCCACATGGTGCGCATAAAACCCTGTACGGCGGAGACGTTCCAGCCTTTGGAGTTCATCAGCGGCCGGGTCATGAATGCGAAGTGGGCGCGGTAGACGAGCGCGTGGCCGTCGAGGAGGAAAAGTTTTTTTGACATAGTTGGGATAGGATTCAAACGCAGCGAAGGTACGGGAGTAGCGGAGTTTTTCAAACAAAAGGTTGGGAAATAAGAGAGAAGGGGTTAGTGCCGAGCGAGGGTCTTACGAACCGCACATCTATCCCATCATCTCCCCCCAACTCAAAACCGTCCCAAAACCTTTTTGCTGGAAATAATCCCTGACCTCTGTCTCAGGAAGTGTAGAAGTCGCTAGCACAAAATCGCCGCCCCAGGCACCCAGGCTTTTCACCGCTCCCGGAAAATCGTTAAAAAACTGCGATTTGACGGTGGGCAAATCGAGTGCCCGGCTGACGATAGATTCGTGTTGCTGTATCACTTGTTCAAATTCGGGGAGTGTAGTGGCCATCAGGCATCGTTCAGTCAGGCGACTGATTTCAGCAGCAGTTATTTTAAAAGCGTCTGCCCGTGGGCGGTAACGACTGATCCCTTCGCGGCTATTTTGTTTTTTACCGAGGTAAACAAAATATATATTCTTGGTAAAAGTTGGTTGAAAATCAACACTTTGCACAGTAGGTTGTGCTTTTTTCAATTGATACAACAACGGACCTTCCGCGTACGCACAGGCAATATCATACCCGGAGCCGCCCAGCGTGTCGAACAGCAGTTGGTACGGATTCACATTCGCCCAGCGGCCCAATGCAGCGATCAGCGTACTGCTGCTGCCGAGGCCCCATTCCCGTGGAAAATCAATTTGGGTTGTTACTTCCACACCCTGGCTGCCGGTCAGGAATGCGGGATTTTGACTGCGGCAGGCGCGCAAAATGGATTGCAGGGTTTGGGCGGTTTCCGCATTGGTTTCCGTTACAATATCCAAGGTTTTTGTATCAAAAGTTGCCTGAAACCAGGCTTGCCCATCCTGATCCGTACTGTTCCAAACGAGGATTCCCGGGGTCTGTACGGTCATTGCCCGGAGCGTTTGCCCAAACCGTACCGGAACGGCCAGCGCAACGGCGCCGTCGAGCACGAAATATTCTCCCGTCAGTAAAAGTTTGCCGCTCGCGCGGGTTGTAAAAAGGATAGACATGGGCAGGATGGGTGGCTAAAGTGGTTTGATAGTTTGAAA
>JAYSZC010000282.1:0-4799 GCA_043738235.1 Lewinellaceae bacterium
TTTTCGAGCAGTTGAATATCAACCTTCATCAACCCTTATAAACCTTTATAAACCCATAAACTATAAACCCATTCATCACGCCGCATCATGCAACACCAGCAATGGAACCGTTGTGCGGTGCGCCAGTGAGCGCGAAATACTTTCCGAAAATAATTTATGCAGCAGCGAATGCTCATGCGAAACGGCTACAACGCCGTTTGCGTTGGTAGATTCCACAAAATCGCTCACAGCCTGTGCCACATTCGGGTTGTGCAGGTAGTGAAAAGTATGCGGAATATTGCCCAATTTTTTACTCAGGCTCTCTTCTTCGGCTTTTTTAGGCTCCGCACCTGCTTTCTGAAAAACATGCACCACATCCAGCCCGGTATGCTGAATATTGAGCGCCGTTTTTAAAATGTTTAAGGTGTGCTGATTCAGGTGCATGCGGAAATCTGTTGCAAACACAAAGCGGGCATGGTTTCTGAACGAGGCTTTTTTCGGCACAATCAACACTGGTATTTTACTACCCGACAGCACGTTGGCGGCAACGCTGCCCAGTAACACCCCGCGCAGTCCGCTGGCGCCGGTGGTTCCCATGATAATCATATCAGCGTTCAGGTCTTCGGCTGCGTGGGCGATCGTTGCAGCCGGGAAACCAACCCTGCATTCCGTTTCGATTTTGACTGTGCGCAGTTGTTCGCTTTTAGCAAACCTTTTGGCCCAGGTTTGCATACTCTGGTGGCGTTGTTTGATGTAGTCGTCTATCCAGAAAGCATCATACACATTATTGTCCACCCCTTCGTTCGGATATACAACATAAAGGGCGACAATTTTTGCCTGGGTACGGTGGGCTACCTCCAACGCGTACATCATGGCATTGTTCGCGCATTTGGAAAAATCGGTTGGCACTAATATCGTCTTCATGTATTGTCGGATTTGAGTATGTTCTTATTGCACCACGACACTAAACGCCTGAAAGCCGCTATCCGTCAGAATATTCAATTGATAAACACCTTTGGCAATGGAAATGTTTTCAAATGGAACTACTGTAAGCGATTGTTTGACAACGGTTTGTATCGTTTTTACCAACCTGCCCCGGGCGTCGAGGAGTGTCAGTTGAACGGGGCCGCTGATCCGGCTGTCCAATTCCACCCGAAAATCTCCTGTGGTGGGATTGGGGAGAATGCGCACGGCTATTTTTTCAGACAAATCAGATATTCCGGATGTAAGGCTGACGGTAAGAGTTCTTTCCACCGTTCGGCAGTCATTCGTGGAGGAGAGTTTCACAACATAGTTGCCGGGCGCTGCGTAGACATGCATCGGATTTGCTTCCGTGCTGGTTTGGCCGTCGCCAAAATCCCAGAAATATGTAGTGGCATTTTGACTGGTATTGTTGAAATTTACAGTCAAGTCAGTCGATTGGAATGTAAAATTAGCCGTAGGAAGCGCTTTTACAAAAACCTGGAAAACAGCAGTATCGGCGCCGAGTACATTGCTTGCAATCAGTCGCGGCGTTTTGTTCCCGGAAAGCAGGTATCGTACGGCATGAGGCCCGGCTCCGGTAGCCGAACCCGGCGCAGCGCCCGAGCCGAAATTCCAGTTGTAATTTACTCCGGATAAGGGTGATACTGCTTCAAAATACAAGGTGTCGTTTCTGCAGATGCTGTCGGTGGTAACAGAAAACGCAGCATCCGGTGTTTCAAAATTGTATTCGATCAGGTTGATATTATCTACAAAAATGCTGTTGCCATAATCGTTGACTGCGGCGAAACGCACAATGACCGACTGCCCGGCAAACTGTTGTAAATCAACATATTCGGTTCGCCAGTCCTGCGCATTATCGGGAAAAAATCTGTTAGTGGTACTTTGAGCAGTTGCCAGCGCAGGGTCGCTTTTTTGCCATACCACCACGGGAGTTCCTTCCCGGTCGCAGTCTGGAAAAACCTCCACCCGTAATTGTTCGATGTAAGTAGCATTGTAGGCAGCGTGCGCCAGATCAAAACTAAGCCCCGGATCGGGTAAATTGCTCAGATCGAGCGGCGCCAGGTAAATATAGTCTTCTACGCCCCGGTTCATATAGTTGTAACAATCCAGAAAAAGCGCTCGTCCGGGCGCGCCGTTTGCGCCTGTGACACCGGTTGTTCTTAATGTCCAGGTGATGCCCTCTTCGGAGACATCGGGATTTTCAATCAGCCATCCATCGGGAAATGATGGAGAAGCCTCAAAATTTTCTGAAAAATACGTTCCCACGGCTTCTGTAATAAACAAGACCGGAGCGGACAACGTATCGTTATACTTGTAATCGTCCGAGGGATAACTCGCCCAGATTTGCATATTGACAGATTGGTTGCCGGATAATTCCGGTTCATTTGAAAAGGTAAAATCAAGTGTGGTCCCTGCTGCTATGTCAGGCAATATTTCAGATACAATGTCCTGATTATCAAACTGATAATTTAAAACAGCGCCGGTGATCGTGTTCGATCCCTGGTTTTCTAACCGAACTTCCAAAGCGCGGTTTGTGGCAGAACAACTGAAAATCGTATCGCCGGCCAGGGTCAGGGCTTCAAGAATGGCAATGTCATCGGGTTGCGGACAGTTTTTGAGTCCGCTCGGCCAGCGTACGGCAATTGCCCGGCGTCCGGCCAGTCCGGCGTCCGTTCCACTGCGTACGGAAACCCATTTTTCCAATTGGGCATCCTGAATGGGAATAACAGCGCTGTTTGTTTCTGGAGAACTTGCTATTTCCATATACTTGTCGCCCAACAGGTATACATCATACGAAAGCGTGTCGTGTACGTCTGTCCAGCTGATGTGCATGGAATCAAGACAAACTTTTGTAAATTCAATATTTTGTGGAATGGGCGCAATGCTAAAAGCAGCGTCATTGGTGTCGGTTTGGTTTTCCCGTTGTATTTGAATACGAACCTTTCCGCTCGTAGCATTGGGCACGGTCCAATCATATATACGAACCGTACTATTCAGGGTGGTCATCAATTGCCAGTTGGCGCCGTCGTCGGTGGAATAACGCAGAACGAAATTCCCCACTGTTCCAAAAGCATCCCAATGCAGACGTTCCGTTTCACCGGGCACAAAACCTTCTCCGCCGTTTGGATAAGTCAGGGTGATACTGTCGCTCAGAAACTCCCATGCCAGGAAAAAAGACTGCGGGCCGAACGGCACCTCCGTACCGTTGACCGTTATGGTGTATAAACCTGCCGGCGGATTGTCAATGGCTACCTGCTCCATATTATTAAGGGAGTCGCGGCCTTTCCCAGCGGGCGTGTTGAGCAAAACCGGATCGGGCGTGGGGTCGAGTTTCCAGGGCTGGTAAACGGTACCGTTTGATGCTGTCAGGGTCAGGTCGAGGTCGTTGATGAGCGCTTTAGCCGCCATTTCAAAAGCGGGCGCTTCCGGCCAGTACAACATGACTTTGGCCTGCCGAACGCCGACAGGAATTTCCAGGTTTTGTGTCGCTGTTGCGCCGTGGTCCACACTGTTTTCGCTCCAGCGCGCTTCCTCTATATGTCGTAAGGCGCGGCCGGCATTGACGTGCCCCCAGCCGAATCTAAAATCAGGACCTGGGTTTCCGAGATCATTGGCGCTGTTCAGGATCAGCGCTTTCAACAAGGCGGCTGAAGGTTCCTGGCCGTTGTTGAGCGATTTGAAGGCATGGGTCAACTGCGCCAGGCAGCCGGCAATACCGGGTGCAGCGCCGGATGTGCCTCCGAACACCAGGTAATTATTGAAAGGCGCTGTTGATTGGTGGCCGTTGCCGTTGGCAGAGATGTCGGGCTTAATACGTCCGTCATAAGCGGGGCCGCGACTCGAAGAGTTGACCAGTGTTGCATCAGCCGACAAATTGGCGGCTGCAATGCTGTTTTTGCCCTGTTTGTGGCCTCCTGTGATGTTTCCCCATTGATTGCCGGCGCCGTAGGCATTGTCGCCACAGTCGTCACCATTGGCATTTCCCGCTGAAAAAACATGCATCAGGGTAGGGTAGACATACAATTGTTCGTCTACAATTTGTGTAGCAAGGGTATTTCCGCTGTTGCAACCGTACCCATAGGAAGTATTCGTGATGGTCACATTTTCATCCAGAAACAGGTCGATGGTTTCATCCTGAAAATTTTCTGTTTCGTCGATGGCAAAAAGCCTTGCGCCTGAAGCCATACCTTTTTTGGTTGGATCCAGGTTGCCGGCGCCAGTCAGGATGCCCGCAACGCCGTCGCCGTGGTTGCCTGCTTCAGGTGGATCGAGCGTAAGATTGGTCAGACGGCCCTGAAAATCAATATGCGGCCCCAACTGTCCGTCATCGCGCACCAATAGGCCGACGCCTTCGCCGTTGTATTTTTTGCCGGCCGGCGCATCACTGTCCATCATATTGGATCGGTGCAGGGAGCGGCCGCGTGTATCTTCCGGTTCGGCAGGCGGAGGCAACAGTTCCATATATTGTACAAAAGGTAAAGCGGCGATATCTTTTACTTGTTCCTGCGGAATCAATATTTGAACAAAGTGCGCATTCGTACCGGTTTTCCTGATGTCCAAACTATTCTTCAGACAAAAACCAACTACTTCATCCATGCCCGCGTGCGGGTACAGCCGAATGTTAACGGCTATGCGGTCGCCAAAAACCGCCCAATCTCCAAAAGGAGGTTCGCGGAGGCTTCGGGCGAGTTTCCAGACCGGTTTAACCGGCAGGATACTTTTCACTTGTAACGTTTCCAATTGCCTCAAGTCATAATGCTCCGGAATAGAAACGAGGTAAACGCCATATTGAATGTACTCCAGAACAGATACGCCGGCTTCGTTTAAGGCTTGGC
>JAYSZC010000283.1:0-1965 GCA_043738235.1 Lewinellaceae bacterium
CTTTGGGCGTACTTGCTCGTCCATGCCGGGTTCGTATCGCAGCCGGAAGGAGGTGTCGCTCGTCCATTCGAGGATGCCGAACAGTGTTTTGCCGGAGTAAGGCCCGGAATAAAAATGGAGCAGGTCGAGGGTGACGGGGTCGGCTTTACAATCTAATTGATACGCTAAAATGACCGTATCGAACTGACTGCCAAAACGCGTGAGCCACAGCGCTTTACCGTCGTTCTGGAAAACAAATTCCTGTCCTTCCTGCGTAGTCCAGCGCCCGCTGAGTTCGTGGCAAGTCACCTTGTTGGTGCAGAAAACAAACATCTGCACGGTAAACAGCACCAGGCATAGATACATGTGTGTAAAAAATCGTTGCATAGGCGGAGTTGGTTTATCGTTTAATGGTATTTAAGTAGGTGTGCAAAACCAGTTTGGGCTAAATTCTCTGTAAATGCTTGATTATGAACACTGATAACTAATAACCAATAACGGATAACTATTTAACCCTGCAAAAGACAAATTTGTTTGGGAGAAAGTGGCAGTACAAGGTCTAAAACTTTAGGGAAAAGGCAAATACAAAGAAATTATCCGGCATTTTGGCCCAAAAGACTATTTTTCGGACTAATACGGTGATACTATCATCTCCGTCTGCCTAGCCCATGGATTTCAACCGCCTTTTTGAAGTACTGGAATATCAGCAACACCGCTATCCGCAACAAATATCTATGGCAGGTCGCGCGCACAACCAATGGCAGACCTGGACGACCGCAGGGCTGCTCGCCGAACGCGACCGCCTCAGTGCAGGCCTGCTCGCCGCCGGATTGCATGAAGGTGACAAAGTCGGTATCCTGGCGCATTGCGGCAGCCCGCAATGGGTCATGGCCGATGCCGCCCTGCTTCAGTTGGGCATGATACCCGTTCCCATCCATTCGACGGCCAGGCCCGACGAAATAAAACATATTGTACAGGACGCCAATCTGCGCGCCTGTTTTGTCAGTAATGCCGATATGCTGGCCAAATTAGAAAGCGCCGGTGAGCGTGTATCCATGATTTTTTCGTTGGAGGATCAGGCGCCCGCAACGGAACCCGCCGCCGGCGTTTCCGTCATTTACTGGCCGGAACTGGCCCGCGATCCCGACGAACACCTGCGCGGACGTATACAATACCTCCGCGAGGGCATCCGGCCCGAACACCTGGCTACCATATTGTACACCTCCGGTACAACCGGTTTGCCCAAAGGCGTAATGCTGTCCCATGCCAATATCATCAGCAATGTCAAAGCGGTGCTCGCGATTGTCCCCGTTGGCCCGGGTACCACGGTGGTCAGTTTTTTGCCCATGAGCCATATTTTTGAACGGATGGTGACCTATGCTTACCAGGCTGCCGGTGCACCGGTATGGTTTGCAGAATCGGTGGAACATTTACCCAAAATACTGCCGGAAGTGCGTCCGCATTTTATGACCGCTGTGCCGCGGGTGCTGGAGCGTATGTACGAGCGCCTGCAGGAAGAGCGCAGCAAAGGTGGGGCACTCCGCAAAAAAATACTCGATTGGGCCATTGCGCTGGGCGAACGATATCCGTATTCCGGCGGGCAGGCGATGCCGCCCGACTATTATTTCAAACGCCTGCTAGCCGATGTGCTGGTGTTCCGGCAATGGCGCAAACGCATGGGTGGGCGCATCCGTTACATCGCAGTGGGCGCGGCTGCACTACAACCCCGGCTGGGCAGGTTGTTTTCGGCAGCGGGCATCGAGGTGCGGGAGGGCTATGGACTCACCGAAACCAGCCCGGTGATTGCTTTCAACCGTTTTGAACCGGGAGGCGTGCATTTCGGCACGGTGGGCATCCCCGCGCCCGGCGTGGAAGTGCGTATCAACAGCGAACAGGACGAGGAAGGCAACGGTGAAATAGAAGTGCGCGGCCCGAATGTGATGAGCGGCTACCTGCACTTACCCGAAGAAACGGCCGGCCGATTCA
>JAYSZC010000284.1:0-1965 GCA_043738235.1 Lewinellaceae bacterium
AAACGCGCCACGGCATAAGCGGCTGTCAGGTTGTAAGCATTGAATTCGCCGATCATCCGCGCTACCAATTGTTCGCCGTCGATGTGCAGATGCAGCCCGGAAAGGCTGTTTTCAATGATTTTTGTTTTAAAATCCGCCGGTTTCTTGAGTCCGTAGGTGTACGCGGACGCTTTGGTGTTTTGCAGCATGACGGCCCCGTTGCGGTCGTCGGTGTTTATGAGTGCGAAAGCCGTTTTGGGCAAATCATCAAAGAACTTCTTTTTAGCGTCGCGGTATGCCACGAAGGTTTTATGGTAATCTAGGTGGTCGTGCGTGAGGTTGGCAAACACCCCGCCGGCAAAACGGGCGCCGGCAATCCGGCGCTGGTGTACGGCGTGGCTGCTCACTTCCATGAACACATAGTTGCAACCCGCATCGGCCATCTGCCGCAGCCATTCCTGCAAATGCACTGCATCGGGCGTGGTATGCGTACTCGGCAGCACCTCCTCCCCTATCCTGTTTTCCACCGTGCCGATGAGGCCGCATTTGTAACCCAGCCGGGTAAAAAGTTGCCACAGCAGGGTGACGGTCGTGGTTTTGCCGTTGGTACCGGTGACGCCCACTAATTCCAGATCGCCGGAGGGATGTGGTAAAAATTGGATGCCATCAGCCCGATCGTTTCCGAGGAATCTTGTACCAGCACCCGTACAACCGATCCGGGATCGGTTATTACATCCTCGGAAATCGTCTCCGCCACAATCACTTTCGCGCCTTTTTCTATTGCTTTGTCAATAAACGCATGCCCGTCTGCCGCCGCGCCCCGAACCGCCACAAACACATCGCCCGGCTGTACTGCACGCGAGTCGAAGCGGATGGCGCCGACTCCGACGGCAGTGTTGCCGTGGATGTCCCGGACAGGGACGTTTTGGAGAAGAGTATCTAATCGCATTTTTTTCATTCCAGAAATAATACACAAGTCTGTCCGCCGCCGGCCTTCGTTCCCGGCGCCAGGCTTTGCCGGCGCACCTTTCCAACTCCCTGCACCTTCACCCGGCAGCCCCTGTTTTCCAGGAGGTAAATCGCGTCTTTCAAGCCCATTCCAATGACGGAGGGGATCGTTTTATCCGGTACCGTACGGTGCTGCACCAGCAGGGAGTCGCCCCGTTCGGCTGTGATGACCGCCCATTCCGGCAAATCTCTTTCCCTGAAATAATCGATGCCCAGCCATTTCAAGCTACTCCTGATATCCTCAGTGGCGCCGGCATCGTACGTTGGCAATCTGGCCGTGGCCAATTTTTCTTTCGGTTTTTGATTCACCGGCACGTGCAATTCGGCTTTCATGGCAAAACACTTATCCGCAATGGCCCGAAAAACCGGCGCCGCCACTTCTGCGCCGTGGTAGCCGCCGCGTTCCGGTTCGCTGATCACGATAATACATGAATAAACAGGGTTTTCAGCGGGGAAAAATCCGCAGAAACCTGCCTGGTGGCGAATACCTTTGGAAGCGCGGAATTTGTGGTAATTCAATTGCGCAGTACCCGTTTTGCCGGCAATGGCATAATTCGCCGACTCGATATTGCGGGCGGTGCCTTTGGTGACCACGGTTTCCAACAGTTCTTTGGCACGGGTCAGGGTGCTTTTGGAAGCGATGCTCCGTTGCACTACGGTCGGGCGGAATTCTTTTACAATTTCGCCGTAGCGCTCGGTGCGTTGCACGATATAGGGTTTCATCATGCGCCCGTCGTTGGCGACCGCATTGTAAAACGTGAGCAACTGAAGCGGCGTCATCAACAACTCATAGCCGATGCTCATCCAGGGCAGCGTCGTACCCGACCACTCGCTTTTGGGGTCTTTCGGATTTTTTACAATCGGCGCTTCCTCCCCGCCTACTTCAATACCGGTCGGCAAATCGAGACCAAAATCGCGGATATGCTGGACGAAAGCGGAAGGATTGGTTTTAAAAAACTGTTGAGCGAGCGTAGCGGT
>JAYSZC010000285.1:0-1960 GCA_043738235.1 Lewinellaceae bacterium
GGATTTTTTCCCGACGTAGAGTAATGGCACACGGATTGAACGGATTAGACACGGATTTTTCCCCTCGCAGGAATAATAGCAACGCGGATAACACGGATGACGCGGAGTTTCGCGGATTTTCCCGCTTCAGAGTTGACACGGATCAAATAATGTTCGCATATTTGAAAAAGTACGTCAACTCTAAATCGGGAAAATCCGCGTCAATCTGCGTCATCCGTGTTATCCGCATTAACTCTACGTCGGGAAAAATCCGTGTCTCATCCTTCCAATCCGTGTTCCATTACTCTACGAGGGAAAAATCCCATCCATTACTATCATTTATTCCTCCACGAGTTGGAAATCCGTTCTCCGGTTTTTACGGCGGCCATCTTCGCTGCCATTATCGGCCACAGGATTGTCGGGGCCATTGCCGATGGCTACAAAACGGCTGCGTGGCATACCGTATTCCTTGACAAGGTAGTCGATCACCGCCTGCGCGCGTTTTCTGGAAAGCGCCACGTTGGAGGCGGCATTGCCCACATTGTCGGTATTGCCTTCCACGCGGATGCGGCTGTTCGCAAATGCCTTGGCAATCGGAACCATCTCATTATCAACGATATACTTGGCATTGTCGTCGAGCAGAAATTCGCCTGAACGGAAAGAGATGCTCACGCGTTTCGTCGCAACGGCGTCTTTTCCTTTGGCTTCGCTTTCAGAGATACTGGCAAATGTTTTTTGTCCTTCGGCAGCTTGATCAGCGCCACTCAGGGAGGAGCGTTCCACAGTATTGAACCAGGCAGCTTTTGACCAGACGGGTACAACATCGCTGCCTTTCAGCACACCGACATTGCGGTATTCTTTGGTCATCCGGCTGTAGAGGTCTTCCCCGCTCACGCCCTTAAAATTGGCGCGGTTGAGTCCGAAAAAGTTGACATTGTCGCCGTGGGTGCAAAGGCGGACATTATCAATGGCTTTGATGGCGTCATCTTTGGTAAAACCGTCGAACGCGTCGGCGAGAATCGCAGCGGCTTCCTGTTTAGCCGATGCGCTGCGGTTGATTTCTGCGGCGCCTTTCATCCAGCCGTCGTAGAGTTGTTGCACCTTGTCGCGGTTGGCTTCTACCCATTTACGTTTGGCGATAAACACATCTGCAATGATATTGGACGCATTGCGCGTGCTTTGCAACACCCGCGCTCCGGGTACTTTTTGTACACATTCTTCGTCGAACGGCGACCAGACCACAGCCGCGTCCACATTGTTGGCTTTGAACGCATCGGCCGCTTCTACCGGGGAAGGTACGCCCACGATTTTTACGTCGTTGGTGGTCATACCGGCAGCGCTGAGCAACCAGATCAGGAAAGAGTGCGAGGGCGACATTTCAGCCACGGCTATTTGTTTGCCGCGCAGATCACCCACGGAAGTAATGCCCCGGCGCACCACAATGGCATCGCCGCCGCGCGACCAGTCGGCCTGAAAAACCACGACCGGGTCATAAGCAGCGAGTCCGGGCATCTCGGTGGGCAATGCGTCAATCGTAGCCCAGAGTAATTGCACTTCGTCATTTTTCCAGGCATTGCGGCTGGCGGTGGGGTCATCGAGGATTTTGAAATCCACTTTGAATCCGTTTTCCTTGTAAAAGCGGCTTTCTGTATTGGCCGCGAAACCTTTGTTCCAGTACTGGCCGCCGGCATACCCGCCCCAGGTAACCACACCGACGCCGATAGTGTTTTCATCGGATTGTGAACCGCCGCCAAACAGTCCGCCGCCGCCTTGCTCCGTTCCGGCTTTGTCCTTTAGTTCCTGACCCGTTTTGGTTTTATTCAGGAAATAACTGGCCACAAAGTAGACAACGCCGACAATCAGCAGGGTGATAATAAATTTTGAAAAAGAGGTTAGTCTTGCCATTTTAGTTATTGGTTAACAGTTATCAGTTATCGGTTATCCGTTATCAGTTTTCACGCAGGAATTTGTGTATGAGTGC
>JAYSZC010000286.1:0-4779 GCA_043738235.1 Lewinellaceae bacterium
TCGGGAAGTTACATGCCCACTGTCTCCATCACCACCCAAAAAACAGACAGTCAAATCATCATAAAAATAACAGACAACGGAATGGGCATCCCTGACGACGTGAAGGCAAAAATATTCCAGCCGTTTTTTACCACCAAGCCGACGGGGCAGGGTACAGGTCTGGGGCTTTCGCTGGCATACGATATTGTGACAAAGGGGCATGGAGGGACGATGAGGTTGGAGACGAAGGAAGGGGAGGGGACGACGTTTGTGATAATTTTACCTGTAAAGTAAATATTATCCGATATTTTTGATATTATTATCAAAAATATCGGATATTTGACCAATGCTATTGCGAAAAAAATATCAAGACCTCATTGCCCACTTGCCCAAGCGGGAACATACCGTGCTGATTGGGCCCAGGCAAACGGGCAAGTCAACCCTGCTGAACCAGCTTGCCGAATCCCTCAAAACAACGGGCGAAAATGTCGTCGTATTGAACCTGGAACGCAAGGACATCCTGATCGAACTCAATCAACAACCTGAAAACCTGTTCAGGTACCTGCCACAAAACACTGGGCAGCGCCAGTATGTGCTCATTGACGAAGTGCAGTACCTGGATGATGCCACCAACTTCCTAAAACTCCTCTACGACGAACATGCTGACCACCTCAAAATCGTGGCAACGGGCAGTAGCGCTTTTTATATTGACCGCCAGTTCAAGGATTCACTGGCTGGGCGCAAAAAAATTTTTGAGCTGCCAACGCTTGATTTCGAGGAATTTTTAATGTTCAAACAACAAACGGAAGCACTGAGTGAACTGCAACGCTTGCGGTCGGGCGAGGTTCAGAAATCAGTTTTGGAGCAGCAACTGTGGGTGGCTTTGGAGGAATACCTCAGCTACGGAGGCTACCCTGCTGTGGTACTGGAACCCCAAACGAACCAGAAAATAGAACGCCTGCAGGAACTCCGGGATTCGTTTGTAAAAAGAGACATCCTGGAGGCAGGGGTCACGGATGAAACCAAGTTCTACCGGATGATGCAACTGTTGGCTTCGCAAACAGGCAACTTGGTTAATACCAACGAGTTGTCTAACACTTTGCGATTGACGCACCCCGCCACAGACCAATTTTTATACGTGCTTCAGAAATGCTTTCACATCAGTTTGGTACGTCCGTTTTTTCAAAACCTGCGCAAGGAATTAGTCAAAATGCCGAAAGTATATTTCAACGATTTGGGGCTGCGCAACGTGCTCGTCAATTACTTTGCACCCATAGAACAGCGCACAGACAAAGGCGCTCTGCTCGAAAATTATGTGTTCCGACGACTGACCGAACAATACGCCCCGGACCAACTCAAATTTTGGCGCACCGCCGATGGTAACGAGGTTGACTTTGTGGTGGAAGAAACAGCATTCGGCGGCAAGTCCATCGAGGTAAAGTTCAACCCGGCAGAGGCGAACTCCAGCAAATACAAGAAGTTCACAGAAGCTTACCCACAATTTCCTTTGCAGTTTTACGCTTGGCGCGCACCTAACTTAATGCTTTGACAATGAAAAACAATATATGATGAAAGCAATTACATGGATCCTTCCTGTCAGACTTGTCTGGAGAATAGCCTTTGTATTGTTTTTGGCATTGCCGGCTCATGCCCAGCAAAATGCAGAACCCTTCAATCCTCGTTTCGAGGTCTTTAAACTGCCTGGCGAATTACCCGGCAACAGCGTGCAGGGCATCGTGCAGGACAGCGCAGGCTTCCTTTGGTTCGCCTCGCAGGATGGGCTACACCGATACGACGGACAAACTTTCATTACCTACCACTACGACCCGCTCAATACCAATTCTCTCTCCAGCGACTATATCGAGTATATTTTCCTCGACAGCAAGGGCATCATTTGGCTGGCCCATTGGAATGCAGGAGGGCTGACCGCTTTCAACCCGACAACGGAAACCTTCACCCGCTACCGCCACGACCCCAACAATCCTGAAACCCTGAGCAGCAACACCATTAGTATTATAGCTGAAGACAGGCAAGGAAATATCTGGGTCGGCGGGCATTCGGGATTGGATCGTCTCGACCTGAAAACAAACAAGTTCAAACGTTTTCACCACGACCCCGCCGACTTGCGGAGCTTGTCCTATAACCATGTCAGAGGGCTTTATGTGGACAAAAAAGGTACCCTCTGGGTCGGTACGGGTTTTACCTGGGACGACACCGACCCGCAACAAAAACGCGGCGGACTAAACCGCTACGAACCTGAAACCGAAA
The DNA here is from genome assembly GCA_043738235.1 of Lewinellaceae bacterium. Lineage (GTDB taxonomy): Bacteria > Bacteroidota > Bacteroidia > Chitinophagales > Saprospiraceae > M3007. The sequence goes on from JAYSZC010000286.1 coordinate 2,248, forward strand.
CCTTCACACGTTTCCTCCACGACCTCAACGACCCCCAAAGTATTGCCCACAACCATGTGCGGGCAATGCTCGAAGACAGCCGGGGTAATTTCTGGGTGGGCACAGGCGGCGAAGGGCTGCACCTGATGGATCGCGAAAAAGGTACTTTCAGCCGCCTGGAATACGACCCGGCAAACCTTGCCAAATTGAGCCGTCCTTGGCTCCGGGGAATGCCGCCGGAGGACCAACCCCTGGAAAGCCATGTGTCCTCGATCTTCGAAGACAAAGATGGACGTATCTGGATAACCGCCGTGATGGGTGGCCTGAATGTCTATGACCCCTCCGGGGTGGAGACGGTGCGGCATTTTGAAGAGGAGTCGGGTGAAGGTAACCTGAGCACCAGCTTCCTATGGCATACTTTCCAATCCGCCGACGGTGTCATCTGGATTACCACAGGCAATGGCGGCGGCACGGTTTTTAAAATAAAAAAAGAAGGTAAACGCTTTCCTTTTTTTGCCCCCGACTATACTAACCCCGCCACAGCGGTGAGCGAGGTGGTAAAAGACAAAGAGGGCAATGTCTGGATAGGTTACTTCAACAATCCGGCTTATCCTTTGATTCGCTTTGACCGTATATCCGGTCATACCATTGGCTTGATACCAGGTTTTGGCCAGGAAGGCCCGGACGCCCGGCAGGTCAATGCCCTTTTAGTCGATCCGGAAGGCTTTTTATGGGTTGGAACGGAACAGGGCGTGTTCCGCCTTGACCCCCAAACCGGTAATTTCCGGCATTTTCCCAATGCTTTGGAGAGATCACCCTGGGTCGGAGGCCTGCTTCATGACAGGAGCGGCTACATCTGGATATTCGGAAGGCTGGACGGGCTGAAGCGCCTCGACCCTAAGACAGGCCAGTACACCCACTACCAGCCAAACCCTGCCGACCCTGGCAGCATTAGCGGAATCAATGTCTCTGGAATATTCGAGGATGCCGGGGGCAATATCTGGATAGGTGGCGGCAGTTCATATGATATCGCTTATCCATTCTTTATCGATCGTTTAAATCCCCTCGACGAGCCAATCAGGTTCACCCATTTTGTCAAAGAACTGGAAGCGGGCACTACAGAAGAAGTCATTCAGGACGACCAGGGCAATATCTGGTTTCTTTCCTATGGCGGTATCCAGAAATTTAACCCCTCCAATGGCGCCCGGCAAAAGTTTAACTCCGCCAACAGCAATCTGCTCCACCGGAACCTCACGGGCATGGCAAAGGCGAAAAACGGGAAGATATGGATCAATTCCAAAAGTGCCATCGTTTATGAACTCGATCCTGAAACAGGACAGTTTCACGCCTTCGGCAAACAGTACGGTGTTTCCATTGCCTCAGAGGAGGTGAGTGGTGTACATATTGCCGACGACGGGGAAGTGTTGATCGGCAGGGGCGGCGGTTTCATCGCTTTTTATCCCGACAGCCTTATCCGGGAAAAAAACAGTCGCCCGCCCGATGTGCGCATCACCGATTTTCGCCTGCTCGAAGAGCGCGTTACCCCCGACGGGAGTTCCATTTTGAAAAAACCCATCTGGCAAACTTTCGATCTGCGGCTGGCACATGACCAGAACGTGTTCTCCTTTTCAGTCGCCTGTTTCGACTTTCACGACCCTGGCTCCAACCAACTCCAGTTCATGCTTGAAGGCTTCGACAAAGGCTGGCGCAAAGACCTTCGCGACAGCGAGACACCTTCCTATGTCAACGTACCACCGGGCAAGTACACTTTCCGGGTGCGGGGGGCCAACAGCTTCGGTATTTGGAATATGGAGGGCGCCGGCCTGCGCATAATCATCTCCCCGCCCTGGTGGAAAACGGTATGGGCTTATATATTTTACGGGCTTTGTGTTATCGCGGGGTTGTTTTTTACGGACCGGCTGCTTCGGAAAAGAATAGCGGAAAAGGAACGGGCAAAATCGAGGGAACGGGAACTGGCGCAGGCGCAGGAAATTGAAAAAGCATACCACGAATTGAAAGCCACCCAGGCCCAACTCATTCAATCTGAAAAACTCGCCTCCCTCGGCGAACTCACCGCAGGCATTGCCCATGAAATTCAGAATCCCCTGAATTTTGTCAACAACTTCTCCGAACTCAGCGTAGAGTTGGCGCAGGAACTCCTCGACGAGATTGAAAAGCCCAACTTAGACAAAGCCGTGGTGCAGGATCTGGTAGCCGATTTAACGCAAAATCAGCAAAAAATAAACCACCACGGCAAACGGGCAGCGGGCATCGTGACCAGCATGCTCCAACACGCACGCACCAGTACGGGCGTCAAAGAACCCACCGACCTCAATGCTTTGGCGGATGAATATTTGCGCTTGAGTTATCATGGTCTACGGGCAAAAAACTCGACTTTCAACGCCAAAATGGTCACCGATTTTGACCCGGCAATAGGGAAAGTAGATGTGATACCGCAGGACATGGGACGGGTGTTTTTGAATCTGATCAACAATGCGTTTTACGCGGTAATGCAGCATGAGCAGCAACTTCCCGAAAGTTTCAAACTTTCGG
>JAYSZC010000287.1:0-13103 GCA_043738235.1 Lewinellaceae bacterium
TGGGGCTACCTCGGAAAGCCGTGGATTTATATGCAGAGGCCGAAAAAAATTTTCAAACACAAAACCTGAAACACCTTGCCCTGCTAAATGTATACAACAACATAGGCAATTCATACGCGGATTTAGGCGAATATGGCCTGTCTGTCAGATATCTTGAAAAAGCCATAGAACTGGCTGCGCCCAATAATGGCCGGTATTGGAATAATCTGGGTGATGCCTATTTGAAAAAAGGAGACGATAGTCTTGCCGAAAAATGTTTCGATACGGCCTTGCCTTTATTGTTGTCGGAAAAAAAGATTAATATTTCAGAGATTGCACGCCCGTATCATAATCTTGGTATTATCTATCGAAATCGTGGTGATATCAACCGGTCACTAGAATACGAACTGCGCTCCCTGCTCTATCGAAAGAGCGACCCCAGAGCTTACCTGGATATTGCCCGTTCTTACCATGGCGTAGGAGAATGTTATCTCGCCCAAAAATGGTATGAAAAGGCCTTAACATACTTGGATTCCGCCTTGCAGCGACAGCACCTTGCCATCCCCTCCGGTTTACATGCGGAACTGGCGCTTACTTACCTGGCAAAAGCCCGTTGTATGGCCGGTTTGGAAGACTTTCAGGCAGCCCTAACTTTAACAGACAGCGCTTTATACGCCTGTAGTTACCCGGGCGGCGGCCTGTTCGGTAATGTTATCGCGCCGCCTGAACTGTTGACTGCACTTGAGTTGCGGGGAACATTATTGTATCAATACTATCTTCAAAATAAGGATGAAAACCTGTTGGTGACTGCTGAAATGGCATTTGACACTGCGGCCCTCGCAATCCGATATTTCCGCAACACACTTTTTGAAACGGAGTCGAAAACCACACTGGCAGGCCAGTTTCGAAATATGCTGAGCGGCGGGATAACAGCTGCATTGGATATGCACCGGATGCATCCGGAAGACCAGTCGCATATTCATCGCGCTTTTGCCTTCTCGGAACAAAGCAAGGCATTGGTACTGCTGGAAGGCGTCCGCAATGCCGGCGTTACCCGGTTCGAAGGTGTTGCGGATAGTATCCTCGACCGAGAGCGTATGTTGAGCAGGTCAATCACGGATGCTGAAATATTATTGCGGAAAATGTTGGGCAATCCCTCAAGTCACAGAGATTCAGTGACTATGGCAAAGAACGCATTGTTCGACCGTCAGGGAGCATTCGAGGATTTTCAACGAAACCTGGCTTCCAGCAATTTTGCCAACTATTACAACTATCGTTTCGGCTTCTCCCTGGCAACCATATCCGATGTCCAGTCTCAACTCCTGTCGCCCGGACAAACCTTGCTCTCCTATTTTATCAGCAGGGATACCCAGGTTATTGCATTTGTCGTAGGGAAAGATAAGTTCAGTGTAGTGGAATGCCCAAAGGGGAAGGACCTGGAAAACTGGGTGGACCAGTTGCGCGACGGCCTGACCGGATACTATACCCTGGCACTGTCCAATCGGACAGAGCAACGGTATGAAGAAAAACTCAGGCAGTATATCTCAGCCGCTCAAAAACTCTATAGTCTATTGCTTCTGCCCGTAGAACATTTGTTGAGCAATGAAGTGATTATTGTGCCCGATGGTGTTTTAGGCGCTGTCCCTTTTGAATTGTTGCTGACCGATGCCCCGGCTCAGATCAATAATTTCTCCGGCTATCCTTACTGGTTTACATCGCGCGAACACCTTGTCAGTTATGCCTATTCTGCTACGCTTCAGCGGGAAATGACCCAAAAACAACACCGTAAAAAGCCTGCTCAGTCGTTTATGGGTATGGCGCCTTTCTTTCCGGGAACACGAACAGACGTGGAGAAAGCTACTTCCGTTGCGGCGCTGCGCAGTGCCGCTCCACCCGGATCGAAGTATAAACACCTGTTTTACAGCGGCAAAGAAGTGCTCACGGTCAGCAATCTGTGGGCAGGCAAATACTGGGTTGGTAATGAAGCCTCTAAAAACGTCTTCCTGCAAAAAGCCCCTGATTTCCGGATTCTTTACTTGTCTACCCACGGCGTTTTGGATAACACTGCCGACTTCTCTTACTTGGCATTTGCAGGGGAGGCTGATCCGCTTTATATCAGAGACCTCTATAATCTTCAACTGAATGCCGACCTGGTTACACTGTCTGCCTGCGAAACGGGAATAGGAAAACTCCAGCAGGGAGAAGGCATCATTAGTCTCGCTCGGGCTTTTGCCTACGCAGGCGCAAAAAGTATCGTTACCAGTCTTTGGCAGGTAGACGACATCGCTACCGGGGATTTAATGGGAGGCATTTACAGGCACCTGAAATCTGGCAATACAACAGATGCTGCGTTGATGAAGGCCAAATCAGACTATCTGAATACGCCGCGCGGAACACAAAATCACCCGTTTTTTTGGGGCGGGTTTATTGGTATCGGAGATATGAAAGCCATTCAAAATCAATAACACCATCTATTCTGTTGATATTTTTCTGTTCAACTCATGCGCTTTTTTTTCAAAAGGATGGCCCGCAGCCCCAACCTTTTTCAACAAGGTATCATATTCTTTTTGGGTTTTCGGCAAAAGCGCTGCATGGCAAAGCAACAGGTGCCATTCCGCATCACTTCCGTAGGAAAAACTCTTGCTGAGTTCCATAAAATCGGCAGCTGCGCGGGTATACCTGCCGAGTCGGAAAAGACTGTGCGCCCGCAATTTAAGTGCCTCGGTATGGCCTTCCCGGGGGAGCGTTTGCAGCAAGTCGAAAGTTTCCTTGAACTGGTTTTTGGCATAAGCCTCCGAGGCTTTCTGGAGTGTTGTTTCGTCTGGGTCATTTCCTGTTCCCATCAGATTCCCCGAAGCGTAGGGCGATTCCCGATAGATTTTTTGAACAATGGAAGCATAGTTTTTAGCGGCCGGAACGGGTGATACGTTTTGTTTGGGCGGGACCGGCAAGGTGTCTTGGGATACAGGTTCCGAAAGCGTATCGATGATCACCGAGGGCGGGTCTTTCACTACTTCGACGGCGGGCTTGCATTGCATCCACCAGATACCTGCTGCCAGTAATATTAGCAGTGTAATAGCGACAACGATTATGCGAACCTGACGGCCTGTTGTAAAAGGCCGGCTATTTTCGTCTTTTTTGGTGTTGTCACCAAATTCTGCCTTGTAACTTTCTGTCATCAGACGGCGCAAATCGATCACATCCTGCGATGGAATAGCATCCAGCATATCGCGGTGCAGTGCTACTTGCTCTGCCAGGCCGGGGTCGGCCAGCATATCGGACTCAAAGCGTTGCCGTGCTTCCGGTGAGAGGCGGTTATGAAGATAGTTTTCTATCTGTTCGTACAATTCTATTTCACTCATAACAGGTAAATCTTTTGGGCACTGGGTTAGGCGCGAAGTTCATTGTAACGGCGGTCTGCTTTAACCGCATTGATCAGATTCTCTTTGCATTCGTGTTTCCGTTTTCGGGCATAAGCATATGTCCAGCCCATGGCATTGGCCACTTCTTCCATGTTCATATCGGTATGCCAAGAAAAAGAAAGCACCTTCTGGCAGTCTTTGGCGAGTCGTTGAAATTGTTCGGCAAACAGGCGTTGCCGCTCCGTTTTTTCCGAAAATTCATTGTCCTGCTCCACGGCCATCTGATTGGATACCGCGAGGTCGTCCGGTGTTACCCCTGCATCGAATTTATTTCTCCGGATATTTTTCAGCCATTGCCTTCTGCAAACCTCGAAAAGATAAGTAAAGAAACCTGCGGTCAGGGTTAAATCATCGGCTTTCAACTTTGTGTACACCACTTCCACCGCATACATAAATACATCCCTGGCGTCTTCGACGGTACCGGAATTGGAACGAACGAACGAGGCTATCGGTGGAAAAAATTCGCTGAAAATGCTCCGCGCGACCTCCGGCTTTTGAAGCAGGAGGCCTTCTGTATACCATTCATTCGGGTGTTTGGCCATGCTGTCAGGATGATTTTCTATGGGATAAAGATAGAAACAACGGGCTGATAAAAGGGGTTGAAATTTTTTTTGAAAAAAATCAACATCGAGGGTAACACGGAAGCGGCGATGGGTATAGACCTGTATAGTGCTCATTTTTTTACAAGGCTTATTACTCAATGATCCCTGTATCACCACAAAAAAAAAGAATGCTTTACAAAGTGGGTACTATCTGTCTTCACCTTTTAAACATCCTGATTAGTTATGAAAAATCACTCAGTATTCTTCACCCTTATTTCCATAAGCGCCTTGGGCCTCCTATTCACTGCTTGTGATAAAGAGTCTTTTTGTTCGGGTCGCGGAACGCTCACAGTATCTAATTCCTCTGATTTTACCGTGCACCAGGTGATTGTCGATGGCGCAATATACGCCACCCTTTTTCCCGGCACATCCAAGGATATTGAATTGGCTGCCGGAAAATATACGGTGGAATTCATAGGTGTTAATGGTGCCGGAGGGTGCTATCCTTCACTGGTGACTATAGATGCTTGTGGTCAGGAATGGCGCGGCTGTGATTATTAAACACTTTCTTCTCAATTTAAAATCAATCAGTTATGAACCGATTACAGCGTAAGTGGGCTATTACGATAGTAGTGCTGCTGTATGCCATATACCTTCTCTTGGCTCGCCATAATGAAGTAGAGACAGATGCGCAAATCCAGCCTCCTGCAAGTACGAAAATCGAGGTTTCACGCCCCTCCAACGTTAGAATTAACCAGGCTCCCGTGCGCGAGCCGGCGGAAGTAATTTCAGCGCGAAAAAAACGCGCCTGGCAAGCCTGGCACAAAAAACAAACGGAAAAATTCATATAAACTTTCATCTTTTAAATGTTCAAATACATGAAAATCACATTTTTGGCCTTTTCGGCCTCCACTAAAATTCTGCTTGTACTCCTGTGTTTTATGTTTCCGACCATAGGTTGTAAAAAACTTTTAACGGAAATTAAACTCACACGAGAACAAATGACTGCTGCTATCGATGATGCGGTAACAACCATACAAAATGCACCGTCTTCCTGGCAAACGACCTTGTCCGACTTGGAAGAAGAGTTTTCAGAAGACATCAATACAAACATGGCCACACGTGTGTCCGTATTGAAAAACGAAGTCGTCGGTCAAGTCGAAACAGGTATTATTTGCCTCATGGATGCTGCCGCCAACCGCGCCGTATTTGGACTCCGCCGCCTTAAAGCGGAGCTGCTGGGCGAAGAACTTCCGCTGCCAATACCTTATTTGTGTAGCACTTCGCATTATACCATTGATCTTAATACATCGGTTGTTGTGCGCCGCAATATTGAGTTTTACGGCTACGACTTCATTCAAAGGGAAAAAATGTCTGCTTATTTGGTCAACAATAACGGTACAGAAACCTATATGAATAATGCCATCCACTTCCTTACAAACTACCAGTTTGTGCTCGACCTAGCCCCGTACAACGACAATTACCTGAAGCAATACAATTACATTTCCATACGGTTTGAAGGAGAGGAAATCTCCAATATAGCCATTCAGCAGGATAATATTCCACCGCCTACCAGGACACTTTCTATCGTACCGTCGAGATTCGGTTATATTCCGCCGCACAAAGGAGACGGTGACGACTGGATCGGCGATTCGGGAGCGGCCGTTTCCCTTTACACAATGGTTAAGACCACCCATCGCCAAGTGTACCTCAAAATCCACATGTATGCCCGCGAACAAGGAGGTGACCGGACGACGGCGTTCGGGTGGAGCGATAATCATACTTTTTACACCGCTCCCGACGGTTGGCATATCAAACGTGTGGAAAGTGCCAGCATGTTTTCTATCCTCCAGGGTCGGAGGGTGCCCAACCATGAAGAGAATCTGGACCTTGAATTGGGACAGTGGACGCTCTACGGTTGCAACGGAGGTAATAGAATTGGGGTAGACACGCGCGTAAGTGTCAACTTCACCACTCCTTTTACCATCATTATTGAAAAAGACAACTAATTATTCATTCGACGGCAGCGAGCAGCCTAATCTGCTCGCTGCCGCTTTGTTCCCTTCACCAACTATCATTTACAATCATGAAACATCTCCTGCTCCTCGCTTTGCGGGCTTTGCTTTGCATTGCGCTCTCCAATATAACTATGGATTCCGTCTGCGCTCAAACCACTTCAAAAAAAGTGGCTTCTATATCAAAGAAATCAACCGTATCAAAACAAAAAACGGTTAAACCTCACCAGAAAAAGAAAAAAGCAGCAATTCAATCCAATAAGAAAAGCAGCAAGAAAAAGATATCTTCGAAGCGAAAAAGAACGCCTTATCCCGCTGTTATTCAGAACATCGTCAAATCAAATCCGGTGAGCTGGTTTTTGATGACTGCCGACCTCTCTTGGGAAAAAGTACTGTCGCGTTATATTTCAATCCAGTTGGCAGGTACTTATACCCGGCAATCAGGAGAAGTTTTTGACGGGTTGAAAGCCAATTTGGCAGGTTATTCCATTACGCCGGAAATGCGCTATTACTGGATGCCTTTCAATAAGATTGTCAACCCTGTGAAAAAGAAGAGACAGGAAACCATTCCTATTGCGGCGCCCCTGAGTTTTTATACGGCCGTTTGGGGCAAAATGTCTGATTACAAAGCCAATATTGAATTTCCGGACCACCCAGACGAAAAGGCCGATATTTTCCACAGAAGAGCCTACAGCGGTGGGGTCAATTTTGGGAGTCAGTTTTGGGTTAAATTCAGAAAGCATCGTGTACTGTTGTGCGACCTTTCATTGGGCGGCGGCTGGGTAGAGGTAAAAACGGAAACAAAACTGGCTGAATATGGTAAGCGGATCAAACTGGAAAGAAAAGGTTTTATGCCTAATATAGGATTTCGGATCGGGGTGCCCTTAAAATGACAAACAACGGCGCGTACAAACCCTCTCAGGTCCGTACGCGCCGTTCATATTCATAAGAGCCACAATATCAGCCCCTGATAACAGACAACCCTATTTCAACATCGTTTTTACCTCATTGATCACATAAGACTCGATGATGTCACCGGGTTTAATGTCGTTGAAGTTCTTGATCGTAATACCACATTCCATACCGGATTTGACCTCTTTTGCATCTTCCTTGAAGCGTTTGAGCGAAGCCAGTTCGGCGTTCTGGTTGGCGTTGCCGGGGTAGACAACGATACCGTCGCGCACGATTCGGATGTAGTGGTTCCGGCTGATTTTGCCTTCCAGTACGAAGCAACCGGCAACGGTGCCGACTTTCGAGATTTTGTACACCTCGCGAATTTCGACCTGGCCCATGATTTCTTCTTCCTTCGTTGGTTCCAGCATGCCCTCCATTGCGGCCTTGATTTCCTCGATGGCCTCGTAAATAATGGAGTACATTTTGATTTCCACACCTTCTTTTTCTGCGAGTTTACGCGCAGTGATGGAAGGACGCACCTGGAAGCCGATGATAATGGCGTCGGAGGCGGAAGCCAGCATGACGTCGCTGTCCACAATCTGGCCGACGGCCTTGTGGATAACGTTGACCTGGATTTTCTCCATGGACAGTTTGATAAGCGAGTCGGTAAGGGCTTCGATAGAACCGTCCACGTCGCCTTTGACGATGAGGTTGAGTTCTTTAAAGTTGCCCAGTGCCAGACGGCGACCGATTTCATCGAGGCTGATCCGTTTGCTGGCGCGGTTGGATTGTTCGCGGATGATCTGAGCGCGTTTAGTGGCGATCTCTTTGGCTTCGCTGTCGGAGCGGGCCACTTTGATTTTTTCACCTGCCTGTGGCGCCCCGGGAAGGCCGAGCACCAGTACCGGAGTAGCGGGACCTGCTTCCTTGATTTTTTTGCCGCGTTCGTTGAACATGGCTTTTACCTTGCCCGAAAACTCACCGGCAATGATGGGATCGCCATCGTGCAGGGTACCGTTTTCCACCAGCATTTTGGTGACATAACCCCGGCCTTTATCCAAAGATGCTTCCAGCACGGTACCGATGGCACGGCGGGCCGGATTGGCTTTGAGTTCGAGCAGTTCCGCTTCGAGCAGCACTTTTTCGAGGAGTTTGTCCACATTTTCGCCTTTTTTGGCTGAAATGTCCTGGCTTTGGTATTTGCCGCCCCATGATTCGACCAAAAGGTTCATCTGGGCGAGTTCGTTTTTGATACGTTCGGGGTCGGCGCCCGGTTTGTCAATTTTATTGATAGCAAAGACGAGCGGCACACCTGCGGCCTGCGCGTGGCTGATCGCCTCGCGTGTCTGTGGCATGATGCTGTCGTCTGCCGCGATGACGATGATCGCGATGTCCGTCACCTTTGCGCCGCGCGCGCGCATGGCCGTAAACGCTTCGTGACCCGGTGTATCGAGGAAAGTGATTTCCTTATCGTTGTCTTCGCCTACTTTTACTTCGTAGGCGCCGATGTGCTGGGTAATACCGCCCGCTTCACCTTCCGCAACATTGGCGCTGCGGATAAAGTCGAGCAAAGAGGTTTTACCGTGGTCGACGTGGCCCATGACGGTTACAATCGGCTGGCGTGGAACGAGGTCTTTCGGATCGTCGAGTTCCTCTTCTTCCACTTCCACCTGCTCTTCAGCGCTGATAAACTGCACTTCGTAGTTGAATTCGCTGGCGACGACTTCGATCAGTTCGGCGTCGAGGCGCTGGTTGATCGACACGAAGATGCCGAGGCTCATACAGGCTTTGATGACGTCGGCAGGTTTGATGTTCATCAGCGATGCCAGATCGGAAACGGAGATAAACTCTGTTACCTGTAATGTTTTTTCGCCTTCCGTACGTTCTATTTCGGCCAGTTCGGCGCGTTCGCGGCGTACGTCTCGTTTGTCTCGGCGGATTTTCTGGCGTTTGCGGCTGGCGCTTGCACCCATCCGCGCCATGGTCTGGCGGATTTGATCCTCAATTTGTTTTTGAGAAACTTCTTTCGGTTGTTCGTCGCGACGGGCAGTTGGTGCGGGGCCGCGGCGTTCGCCCGGAGGCGTATTGGTTCCGGCGGTTCCGCCTGACATAGATGCCTGGAGCGACGCCGCCGTAACGGGTTGTTGTATTTTTTTGCGTTTGCGTTTATGGCGGTTGGGGTCATTGTTACTGCCTGCGCCTTCGGCTGTGCCGCTGCCTGCATTGGCGGACCGGTTGGTTTGGCCGCCTTGTTGCGGATTGCGGGTGCCACTGCCCTGATTACTGCCGCGGTTGCCACCTTGTCCGCCGCGTTGGTTGCCTTGTCCGCTGCGGTTGCCACTCTGGCGATCGCCGGGAGTGGGTTCGGGCTTAGGTTTGTCCAGACTGATCCGACCCAATATTTTCAGGCCGCGCAATTGCGTCGCTTCTGCGCGATAAGGTTCATTGTCTTCCGGGGTACCGCCTTCCGTAACCGAACCTGTTTCAGCGGGTTCGGACGGCTCTGCAACGGGTGCAGCCGGTTCCCTGGCGGGCGGCGGGGTTTCAGCCTGCGGTTTTTTCTCCGGTGCCGGCGTTGCGCGCTGTTTTTCTTTTTCCTCGTTTACAGGAGCAGCTTGTTCTTTCGGTGGAATGGCCGCTGGTTTTTCCTCCGGTTTAGGTGCTTGCGGCTTGGGGGTTTGCTGTTTTTGCGCATCCAGGTCTATTCTTCCGAGCACGCGCAAGGAAGGGCGTTCGCGGTGCGTCGTCAATTCCGATTCCTCTTTTTTAGGGGCAGGATTGGGATTTTGTTGTTCTTCCACTCTGGGTAAAACAACTTTAGGCGCCTCTTCGCGGGGGGGCAAATAAGATGGGCGCTGCGTAGATGGCGCAGCGGAAGAAGATGAAGTGTTTGTACTGACAGAAGGTGATGAAGGTTCTTTTTTCAGTACGGGACGGGCCAATTTATCCGCCTCCTGTTTGATAGCAAGGTCTTTTTGGAACTCCTTTTGGAGCACAATGAGCATCTCGTCGCTGATATCGGCGGTGGGCTTTTCTTCCACAAGTGGGAAGCCTTTGCTATGCAGCGTCTCGACGATGGTGTGCAGACCGACGTTGAACTCTTTTGCTACCTTAATTAATTTTTGCGCCATGCAGTGGTTTGCCTGCTTTATTGAAAAGTTGATTTTGGATGCGTTTGCGGGGAAACGCCGAAATTGCCGCGTGGTATGACGTTTAGAAGACCTGGAATGTTTAAATGTTAAAATTGCGCTGCAAAGGTATAATAAAAAAAGCGATTTTAGTTATTAGTTATCGGTTATCCGTTATCCGTTATCAGGGTGGAAACGCTGGGCTACACGATTTACTCAAGCCCAGCATTACCACCCTGATAACGGATAACGAATAACCGATAACTATTTCCCCTCTTCCTCAAACTCATCGGCCAGAATACGCAGTACCTCGTGTACGGTTTCTTCCTCCAGATCAGTACGGCGTATCAGTTCTTCGGCGCTGAGTTCGAGCACCTGACGCGCAGTGTCACAACCGACACCTTTCAGTGCTTCGATGACCCAGGGTTCCATGACGTCGCTGAATTCTTCGAGGTCTACGTCGTCGATTTCGTATTCGGCCTGGTTGCGGTACACGTCGATTTCGTAGCCGGTCAGTTTGGTCGCCAGTTTGATATTGCTGCCGGCTTTTCCGATCGCGAGACTTACCTGGTCGGCATCGAGGTAAACGGCGGCGCGTTTGCGCTCGTTATCAAGTTCGATGGTTGTGATTTTGGCAGGTGTGAGACTCCGCTGGATGAAGAGCGAGGTATTGTTGGTATAGTTGATGATGTCGATATTTTCGTTGCGGAGTTCGCGAACGATGCCGTGGATACGGCTACCTTTCATCCCGACGCAAGCGCCAACGGGATCGACGCGTTCGTCGTGGCTTTCTACAGCTACTTTGGCGCGTTCGCCCGGCAGGCGTACGATGTGTTTGATTTCAATAACGCCGTCTTCAATTTCAGGCACCTCCGCTTCGAGTAGTTTGTGCAGGAAACTCGGATCGGTACGGCTTAACATGATAAACGGCACATTGTTGCGCATTTCCACTTTGCGAATAATGCCTTTTACCACGTCGCCTTTGCGATAGTAGTCGCCTTTGATCATTTCCGTACGCGGCAATACCAGTTCATTGCTCGTGGCATCATCCAGAATAAGCACTTCTTTTTTCATGATCTGGCTTACCTCGCCGGTCACGACATTGCCCACCAATTCGGAGTATTTGCGGAAAATTTCGTCTTTTTCCAGTTCCATGATGCGCGAAACCAGTGTCTGGCGGGCGGCCATAATAGCCCGGCGGCCAAAATCGTCGATGGAGAGTTGTTCGTAACACTCTTCACCTTCTTTCACACTTTCATCAATTTGTTGGCCTTCGGTGACGCTCACCTGGGCAAGTTCGTTGGTGACCTCTCCGTCGGGCACAACTTCTCGTACGCGCCAAATCTCCAGGTCGCCGTTGGTGGTATTGACGATGACATCAAAATTGTCGTCCGTACCGTATTTTTTCTTAATCAGGGTGCGAAATACGTCTTCTAAAACGCGCACCATGGTAGGGCGGTCTATGTTTTTACCGGTTTTAAAATCGGCGAATACATCTACTAAATTGACCATTGATCTGTTATTGATTGGTTGAAAATTAGTTTTTATTCTTTTACCACATAGGCACATAGTATTCCACATAGGCCACATAGTTCTATGTGAACTATGTGGAATACTATGTGCCTATGTGGTAAATCACTTAAAATGCCAGTTTTACGATGGCTTTTTCTATCTGTTCAAACGGAATGACCGTTTCGACTTCGATTACTTTTTTCTTTTTTTTCTCATCCCGCTCGGTCACTGTCTGACTCAAGACAATTTGCGTTTCTTCCACCGCTTTCAGCAGGCCTGTCATCCGGTTTTTGTCGGTTTGGGTGACTTCCAACTGGCGGCCAATGTTTTTGTGGTACTGCCGCAAAAACTTGAGTGGTCGAGCGATACCGGGACTACTTACCTCCAGCGTGTATTTTTCTCCCAGCCAGCCGTTGGTATCGATAAAGCCTTCCAGGTAGCGACTGAGTTTCTGGCATTTCTCGAAAGTCATACCGGAGTCGCTGTCCGCAAACACACAGAGTTTCTGACCGGATTTCATTTCGATTTCCACCGTGAAACAATCGGCAAATGCCTCATCCGTACTGTATTTTTCCTCCAGAAGTTGGGCGATTCGTTCGGTTACTTCCATTCGGACACGGTTGTTGATTGATGATGATGGTTATGCAGGTTATGACAAATAAAAGAGGGAACCAATGGTTCCCTCCCGGATACGAATCCCTGATTTCGTGGCGCAAAGTTAGGTTCAATTTATGGAAATACAAACAAGTGTCTTATTTTCCTGGGAATTTTACGATTTCGCCCGAACCCTGTCTTCAAACTCGCGCATCAGCATCCGCAGCGCCCCTGCCGAAAGCAGGATTTCCATCAGGGTAATGACCAGCGAGGTCATCATCAGCAACAGGCTGAATCCGAACAGGATTTTGGCCCAGATTTGCAACCCTTCGTAGATCAGAAACATGGTAACGTGGTGTAATCTACGTCTCTCACTTCTCGCTTCTCACCTCTCGCTTCTCACCTCTCACCTCTCACTTCTCACCTCTCACTTCTCTTAATGCATCACAAAGGTGGGCCCGAGTGCCCAGGATCTGCAAACGAACTCAACGCAAGGCGCGAGCGAGTCAACCAATTGCAGGCCCGGTTACGGTTGGTTGAAAGAAATGCGCCGCTTGTTGAAGCGGCAGGATAAGCCTCTCGCTTATGCTTTCCACCCGGTGGAAGCATTGCTGGAAGCGGGAATTTTGCCTGTTTTATTGATTTTTATACCCCTACATCCCATCTCTTTCTTTGCATTCATTACCTTGATGCTGCTTTTCAAAGTGTACGGCCATCTGGGTTACGAATTGTTCAGCAAAAAAACCTACGAACACCCTATCGGCCGCTGGCTGAATTCATCGGTACACCACAACCTGCACCATGAAAAGTTCAATGGCAATTTTGGACTTTATTTCACCATCTGGGATCGCCTGTGCGGAACGCTCCGGGAAGACAGCCTGGAGAAAATTGAGGAGGTGCACAGTCGTGAGAGAGGTGAGAGGTGAGACGTGAGAGAGGTGAGAGGTGAGACGTGAGAGAGTCCCTTTTAGCGGCTCTTATGGTTTGGGCTTGGGTTTTTCAGGCTTGGAATCGTGA
>JAYSZC010000288.1:0-1956 GCA_043738235.1 Lewinellaceae bacterium
TGCGCTGACTGCCCGCGATGCCTTTCAGGGTGGCTAAGTGGTCGAGCATATCGACGGCTGAAATACGCGGATAAATGCCGAATTCCTGTGGCAAATAACCCAGTGCGCGGCGTACGGCGTCTTTATCCTGCAGCACATTGATGTCGCCGAGCGTGGCAGTGCCCGAATCAGCCTCCTGCAAGGTAGCGAGGGTGCGCATCAGGGTGCTTTTGCCTGCGCCGTTGGGGCCGAGCAGGCCGTACATCCCGGTGGGAATATCGAGCGATACATCCTGTAATGCCTGAACGCCGTTGGAGTAGGTTTTGGATAGGTTGCGGATGGTAAGTTGCATAAGGTCGTGGATTGTGGTCATTTCCAACGGTGAATATGACAACATTACACGGCCTTCGGTGACAAAATTTCGATCAAACCGGCGATTGGAAGGATAAGACCACCCATTTGATGCTTTGATCGGTTATTTTTGTCAGTTCCTGATGCTCTATGACTCATGTTTGCTATTTTGCCTTTTTGCTTGGCACTTATTCCTTCGGCTTGGGTTTGTGGTTGTCCCGCTGTGGCCGCCGGTGTTGCGGGCGCGGATGAGCCGCTTTCTCTCCGCTTTTTTCGCGGTGGTGGTGGGCGTTGGGTCTGTCGGGTCTGGCGCTTAAAGAAGCCGGTAAAGCCAGTTTGTCGATGGGTTTACCGATCAGTTTTTCAATCTTTTTCAGTCCGATCAGATCTTTCGGAGCAATCAGCGTAATGGCAGTTCCCTTGCGTTCTGCTCTTGCCGTACGCCCAATCCGGTGTACGTAATCTTCCGCATCGCGCGGTACGTCGTAGTTGACCACCAGGTCAATTCCGTCCACATCAATGCCGCGGCTCAACACATCGGTGGCCACCAGGATGTCCACCTGTCTGTTGCGGAAAGCCATCATCACCTGTTCGCGTTCCTGCTGTTCGAGGTCGCTGCTGATTTGGTTTACCTGCAAGCCCTTGGCTTTCAGTTGCTTGTATAGCTGAGTCACCGCTTGTTTGGTGGAGCTGAATATCAGGATGCGCTGGCCGACTTTATCTTTCAACAATTCCACCATCAGCGGAAGTTTCTGGTGATCCTGTACCATGTAAACGCCCTGGGTTACGCCTTCTGCGGGTTTGGAAAGCGCAATACTGATCATTTCGGGGTTGTTGAGCAGGCTGCGGGCCAGTTTCAATACACTGGGCGGCATGGTGGCCGAAAACAGCAGCCCCTGGCGTTTAGAGTTCAGTGTTTTGATGATTTTTAACAAATCGGGCTGGAAACCCATATCGAGCATCCGGTCGGCTTCGTCGAGCACGAGGAATCGCAGGCGCGAAAAGTCGACATAACCCATGTTGAGATGTGCGATCAGTCGCCCCGGAGTGGCGATAATAATATCAGCGCCGTTGGTGAGCGCAACTTTTTCCTGTGAAAAACTTTTACCATCTCCGCCGCCATACACGGCAATGGAAGAAACGCCGGTGAAATAGGAATACGCAGCCACGACCTGGTCGATCTGAGTGGCCAATTCGCGGGTAGGCACAATCACCAGCGCTTGTGTGTAATTACTCTCTCCCGATTCAATGATTTCATTGAGGATCGGCAGCACGAAAGCGGCAGTTTTGCCGGTACCTGTCTGGGCAACGCCTATGATATCTTTTCCTTGCAGGATAAGCGGAATGGCTTTTTCCTGAATAGGGGTGGCTGTTGTAAAGTTAAGCGCATCGATGCCATCCAGCAAATCGGGATGCAGGTCAAATTCTGTAAAATTCAAAGTGGGGTGTTTTATAAATGAAATTCCCTCATTTCCACCGCAAAGGTTGTAAAAATTCTTTGTAACGGACGATTAATAAACAGCGGGCGGGTTATAAGGTTGAGTAGAGGTTTGATGGTTTGAAAGGTTTGATGGTTTGAGGTGGTAACCTGAAGCGTTGAGTTACCACCTCAAGCCATCAAACCTT
>JAYSZC010000289.1:0-1954 GCA_043738235.1 Lewinellaceae bacterium
AGCAATTCGATTTGACGGAATACGCCAAAGGAACCGTGGTCATTCGGGTGCAACAAGGCGATAAAGTATATTCCGAACAGATTATCGTCAACTGAAATGGATCAACGCACCATGGCTACCGGCATTTTCGGGTCATAGGTTCCTTTGATCACCGGACTCTGGCGGTTGCCCGTATATTCCCGAACATTGCGTTCGATAAAATCAAACAACTCTTCCACACTGACTACTTTGTCTTTGTTGGTATCAGCTTCTCCTTTTAGTCCGCGGATGAGAAAGTGGCTGAACACACCCTGCCGCAGGCCCGACGATTCCAGCGAGGTTTCGTCGGCTTTGGATGACATCAGCAGCGCGGTACCCGAAACGGCTTTGGCTAACGTTTGGTAGTATTGCGACAACACAGGCTCCGTTTCCCCGCTGCGCATGGCGATCAGGCTGCCGGAGTGACAGGCATCGGCCAGACAGAGTTTGAATTTGGCCCGGCATTTATTGAATGCCGCGGCGATTTCCTCGTGTGCGATTTTGTTGTTGAACCCGTCAAAATCAATGGGCAGGAAGGAGCCGTTCAGGCCGTGGCCGGAAAAGTAAAAGACGACCAGGTCGCTCGGACCGGCCATGCCGAATACTTCATTCATATTGCCCAGGATGTTTTCTCGGGTAGCTTCTTCATCTATCAGGATGCGCACCTGTTCATCGGGTAGCGCGCCGCCTTCAACACTTTTCAGGAAAGCATAGAAGCGGTAAGCGTCATCGTCGGTATAACGCAGCACGGGCATGTGATCGTAAGACGCGACACCAATTACAATGGCCCATACTTTTGTTTGGGCAAATGGCGTCGGCCCGGCGCTCACCGGTTTTTCAGCAATGACTGTTGGCTGATAGTCGTCCGGTTGTTCTTTTCCGATGTATTCGCCATTGCGCCAGAAACCGTCCACCACCGTTCCGTCGCGGAGTGTAAGGACGCCTTTGCCGCCGAATGCCCCCTCGGTCCATTCTCCCTGGTAAAGATCGCCGTTGGCATACGTGCAGGCGCCTAAGCCATGTGGCAATTCATCTTTGAATGCGCCGACGTACTTGGCCGAACCAGCTTTGTAGAAATAGGTGCCGTAACCGTTTTCGCAGTTGCCTTGCACACAGCCGACTTTGCCGCTCTCGGCGAGGTTGCCGCCAATGAATTCGCCTTGTTTCCAGGCGCCGGTTTCTTCACCGCCACTTTTGAGGTAGCGGGAGCCGAGGCCATCGGGATAGTTTTCTTTGAAATTACCGATATAGCGGTCGCCGGAAGCAAACCAAAATGTACCGGCGCCGTCAAATTTTCCGTTGACAAATTGGCCCTCGTATTTGCTGCCGTCCGGATAGGCATATATGCCCTGGCCGTTTTTGCAATCGCCCGCAAGACAGCCCGATTGAATATTGGTGCCATCGTCCTGGCGCTCTTCTTTCTTCTTAGCGATATATTCTTCGAGTACGAGACCCTGCTGGTCCACCGGTTTACCTTTTTTCCAGAGACCCGTTCGGGTAGTGCCGTCGGAATAGGTTTTGGTGCCTTTTCCATCAGGGTAGCGATTTCGCCACTCGCCACTGTATTTGCTGCCGTTGGTGTAATAACAAACGCCGATGCCGTGGATTTCACCGTTTTTGAAATCGCCGATATATTTTGCGCCGGAAGGATATTGGTAAGTCCCTTTGCCGTTGGTACAATCGCCTGAAACACATTGTGCGGAAAGGGAGGAGGCAAAAAGCAATATAAATACTAAAGAAAAAACCTGTTTCAACATTTCAACCGTTTGGTGCTGTGATGAATCGGTATCCGGGATTAGGAATAGCATGTCTATAAACTTTTCAATACAAAATTTAGTACATGCCCGGCCAATAAAACCTTGATTTTCCTGATATGATGCAACGCGAATAACGCAGATGGGGCAGATTTACGCGGATTTTCGAGTGAAAAATCCGC
>JAYSZC010000290.1:0-1954 GCA_043738235.1 Lewinellaceae bacterium
CCTTTGGCATCCGTGTGTATGTAGCCTGAATAACACACGGATGCCAAAGGCAAAGCACCCTAAACACCAAAAACCATACACTAAACACGGCCAAAAGCGGAGTACCCCCAAACACCATACACCAAACACCACACACTAAAAAAATGTCCTACGCACCCCGCATTGCCCCTTTGCTGCAAATTTCCGCCCGCCGGGTGGAGTCCGTCATTGAATTACTGGAAACCGGCGCTACGATACCTTTTATTGCCCGCTACCGAAAAGAAGCCACTGGAGAATTAGACGAAGTACAAATCGCTAATATTCAGGATGCCTGGAAAAAAATGCAGGAACTCGACAAGCGCCGGGAAGTAATACTCGCCGGCATTGATGAACAGGGCAAACTCACGCCGGAACTGAAGGCTGCCATCGAGCGCGCCCTGACAATGACCGAACTGGAAGACCTGTACCTGCCATACCGGCAAAAGCGGAAAACACGCGCCTCCATGGCCATTGAAAAAGGACTGGAACCACTGGCGAAACGTTTGTTTGCCCAAAAAGACAAGTCTGGTGTGGAAACCATTGCCGCTGCATACATTACAGATCAGGTGCCGAGCGTCGAAGATGCGTTGCAAGGCGCGCGCGACATCATGGCCGAATGGATCAACGAAGACAAAAGGGCCAGGGATAAAATTCGCCGCCACTTTGAAAAAGGCGCTGTGATTGCTTCCCGCCTGGTGAAAGGTAAAGAAGAAGAAGGAAAAAAATACCTCGACTACTTCGACTGGAGCGAGCCGCTTGCCAAATGCCCTTCACACCGGTTATTAGCCATGCGAAGGGGCGATGAAGAGGGTTTTCTGCGGGTAGCCATTGCGCCGGAGGAAGAGCGCGCCGTGCAAGACCTGGATGAGATGTATGTGATCGGTTATGGAGAGTCTGCCGCAGAGGTGCGCACGGCCTTGAAAGACAGTTACAAACGCCTGTTATTGCCATCCATCGAAACGGAATTCCGCAACAGCAGCAAAGAAAAGGCTGATATAGAAGCGATCCGGGTGTTTGCAGAAAACCTGCGCCAGTTGCTGCTTTCATCGCCCTTGGGTGAAAAAAAGGTCATGGGCATCGACCCCGGCTTTCGTACGGGTTGTAAAGTGGTTTGCCTCGATGCAAGTGGCACATTGCTGTATAATACTGCTATTTACCCGCATGAGCCGCAACGAAAAATTTTTGAAAGTCAGTCGGAAATAGAGCATTTAGCCGAAAAATACCAGATTGAAGCCATTTCCGTGGGCAACGGTACGGCAGGCAGGGAAACAATGGATTTTTTGCAAAAATGCAAATTCAGCAGCCCGGTTGAAATCTTCCTGGTAAATGAGGCCGGCGCCTCCATTTACTCGGCTTCGGATGTAGCGCGGGAAGAGTTTCCCAGCCAGGATATTACCGTACGTGGCGCCGTCAGTATTGGCCGTCGCCTCATGGATCCGCTGGCGGAATTGGTAAAAATCGACCCTAAAAGTATTGGCGTCGGCCAATACCAGCACGATGTGAACCAGAGTCTGTTAAAAGAAGGCCTCGACCGCACCGTCGAAAGTTGTGTAAATGCCGTAGGTATCAACCTGAATACCGCCAGTAAACACCTGCTGACTTATGTCTCAGGCCTCGGCCCGGTACTTGCTCAGAACATCGTCAACCACAGGGCGGAAAACGGGCCTTTCAAAAAACGCAGCGACCTGAAAAAAGTCGCCCGCCTCGGCGACAAAGCCTTTGAGCAATGCGCCGGTTTTTTGCGCATCCGCGATGCCGCCAATCCGCTAGACAACACAGCCGTACATCCGGAGCGCTATACGTTGGTGGAAGAAATGGCGGCCGAATTGGGTTGTAAAATCGTCGATTTGGTAAAAGACAAAATACAGCACAGCAAAATCGACCTCAAAAAATATGTGCGCAACGACGTAGGGCTGCCTACTTTGCAGGACATCCT
>JAYSZC010000291.1:0-4751 GCA_043738235.1 Lewinellaceae bacterium
ATGGGTTTTAACCCAAAATGAGTGATCTGGGGTTAAAACCCCGTGGGGTTTGGTTTCTTCGATTCCCCCGGCTAAAGCGCGGGGGTTATTCAAAAGAGCATAAGTTGTTTTTTGAGCGTTACAAAATTTGCTTGTTATGCATATTTACAATAAACGGCGCTGAGGGCTTGTTATCCCGCAGCGCCGTTTATTGTAAGGATTGAAAAGGTTTGATGGTTTGAAGGGTTTGATGGTTGGAGGTGGTAACTTAAAGTCATGAGTTACTACCTCAAACCATCAAACCTTTTCAAACCATCAAACAACTTCATCCACTCAATAGCGATAATAATCCGGTTTGAACGGACCCGCAGATTGAACGCCGATGTAGTCAGCCTGGTGTTGTTCGAGTTCTTCCAGTTCCACGCCGATTTTGGCGAGGTGGAGGCGCGCTACTTTTTCGTCGAGGTGTTTGGGCAACATATACACCTGGTTTTCGTAGTTGCCGGTATTTTCCCAGAGTTCGAGTTGTGCCAGCACCTGGTTGGTAAAGGAGTTGGACATCACAAACGAAGGGTGGCCTGTTCCGCAACCGAGGTTGACCAAGCGGCCTTCCGCGAGCAGGATAATGTCTTTGCCGTCAATGTTGTAAAGGTCGACCTGCGGCTTGATGGTCACTTTGCTCTGGCCGTAGTTTTCGTTCAGCCAGGCCATGTCGATTTCATTGTCGAAGTGGCCGATATTACAAACGATGGTTTTGTCATTCATCATTTTGAAATGTTTGCCGGTCACGATATCGCAGTTGCCGGTAGCCGTCACGATGATATTGGCGCGCGGGATGGCATTTTCCATTTTTTTCACTTCAAAACCGTCCATAGCAGCCTGCAAGGCACAAATGGGGTCGATTTCGGTGACAATCACACGGGCGCCGGCGCCGCGCAGGGAAGCGGCGGAACCTTTACCTACATCGCCGTAGCCGGCCACAACGGCCACTTTTCCGGCCATCATAATGTCGGTAGCGCGGCGAATAGCATCCACGAGGCTTTCCTTGCAACCGTATTTGTTGTCAAATTTCGACTTCGTAACGGAGTCATTGATGTTGATGGCAGGCAACGGAAGGGTTCCTTTGGCTACGCGCTCGTACAGGCGGTGTACGCCGGTGGTGGTTTCTTCCGAAATGCCGCGAATACCGGCAGCCAGTTCGGGATACTGATCCAGCACCATGTTGGTGAGGTCGCCCCCGTCATCGAGGATCATATTCAGCGGCTGATTGTCTTTGAAAGCAAACAGCGTCTGCTCGATGCACCAGTCGAATTCTTCCGCGTTCATACCTTTCCAGGCAAAAACGGGGATACCCGCAGCGGCAACGGCGGCAGCGGCATGATCCTGGGTAGAAAAAATATTGCAGGATGACCAGCTGACTTCAGCGCCCAGTTCCACGAGGGTTTCGATCAAAACGGCTGTTTGAATCGTCATGTGCAGGCAACCGGCCACGCGGGCGCCTTTCAGGGGTTTGGAAGCGCCGAATTCTTCACGCAAGGACATCAAACCGGGCATTTCTGCTTCGGCGAGTTGAATTTCTTTGCGGCCCCATTCAGCAAGGGCAATGTCTTTTACTTTGTACGCGGGGCGAGTTTCTGTTGCTACGGCCATTTTCAAAAAAAGTGAATATGAGTAAATATTGGCTTTTATTTGGGAAAGCAATTTGTAAAAACAAGATAACAGAATATCATTCGGTTTGTTTCTTCAAAGGGCGGCGCAAAAGTACGGCAATCCTGCGCGTATTTTCAAGTGCAACAGAAGAATAGTATAGGCAGGACGCTCATTTTTGCCAACGCCACCAGAGCATACCTGCCCGCGCCGCAGATATTTTGAGCGCCAGCACAAGGCCTGCAATGCTGAGCAGCCGGCCCGACAATTTTGTTTTATGCCATTGAACGGCATTCACCGTCCAGCGCACCGCATAATCGTAATATCTGCGTGGATAACTTCGCTGAAAATCTATATCGCGGTCGGTACTTTCAGCCCACTGCAAGGTATTCGTACCGATACTTTGTACTTCTTCATATAAACCGGTTCCCTTGATCGGGTAAGCGATGGTAATAGTAAAAAGATCGGGATTGGCGGCTTTCAGGTGTTCTACAGTATCTCTGATATCCGCCTCCGTTTCACCCGGATAACCCAGCATAATAAAAGTGCCGGCCTGGATGCCCGCCTGTCGGGTGGACTGGATCATTGTGCGCACCTGTTGCACGTCGACACGGCGGTCCATAGCGTCGATGATGCGTTGAGAGCCGCTTTCGGCTCCGATCCAGATCCTGAAACAGCCGCTGGAACGCAAGATTTCGATGACTTCCAGGCTCATGCGGTCGGCCCGGGTAATGCATTCGAACCTGACTTGGACAGCCCGGCGTTGCAATTCGTCACGGAATTCGCCCAACCATTTATGGCTCACGGTAAACACGTCGTCCACAAACCAGATCAGATTGAAATCGTAATTTTGTTGCAGAAAAACGATTTCATCCACTACCTGCCGGGGGCTGCGCCGCCGGTAACTCTGTCCGTAAACAGCCGTACTGCACCAGCGGCAGGTGTAGGGGCAGCCGCGCTGGGTACTGATGCTAACGGCACTGTGGCCATGCGCTTTTTTCCAGGCGTCCAGATATTGCTGAAGATCGATTTTCCGGCGATTCGGGAAAGGCAAGTCATCGATATTGCGGAGTTTTTCGCGGGGCGGCGTTTTGAAAACCAGCCCGTCGGGCTGCCTGAATGCAATGCCGTTGACATGAGAAAAGTGTTCTATGGCCTGACCCGGTCCGGCGCTTTGAGCGCTCAGACAAATTTCCAGCATGGTTTGTTCGCCCTCGCCGATCACGATAAGATCGGCGCCATTGGCCAGGTAATCGGCGGTATTATGCGTTACATCGGGACCGCCCATCACGATCAGCGCGTCTTTGAGTGCCGCTTCGCTTCGGATAAATGCGGCGATTTCCAACACATTCAGTTTGGTCATAAGGTTAGCATACAGCGCCACAATGTGCGGACGATGCTGTAGCAGGTAATCTTTCAGGGCTTTTTTTGTGGAAAAAGTAGTGTCGAAGACGGCATTTTCCACCCCGTGTTTGTCTAACCAGGCCGACAGATACAACAAACCCAAGGGCGGGTAAGGCCGCATGATCTCCTGCTCTTTCGGGTCGTCGCAGAGAAAATAGCCGTGGGTGAAGAGGACTTGCATGGGACTGCAAAGAAAGTGCAACATGAAGTCTTTTTACCAGAAATATGGGAAACCCCGAATTTATGCACTGATTGGGCTATGTTCCCCAAACCCTAACTCCTCTCGTTACCCCATGCTCTTGCAGCAACGGGAACGCACGTAGCGACCGATTTATAAAAAATATTGCCAACCACTTGCGCCGTATTGAAATATGCCCGTATGTTTGCAGTGTATTAATCAAATAGTACACTAATTCACTAAAACAATAAGGCTTATGATTGCCATCAGTGAAATGTCATTCAGGTACAAAAGCAGGCAACCGGTACTGGACAACCTGACTTTCAACATGGAACCGGGCGGCGTGTACGGTATATTGGGCGCCAACGGCGTGGGAAAAACCACCCTGCTGCACCTGATCGGCGGATTGTTGTTCCCGAAATCGGGACAGATCAACGTGGACGGTCACACGCCCCGTTATCGCTCGCCTGCATTCCTGGAGCAGATTTTTTATGTGCCGGTCGATTTCGATCTGCCGCATCTCCCGGTTGGAGCGTACCAAAAACGCTATGCGCCGTTCTATCCGAAATTTGACGCCACTACCTGGGATAACGCACTGCAAACCTTTGGTATTCAAACAGGTATGCGGCTGAACGGACTCTCGTTCGGACAAAGAAAAAAGGTATTGCTCAGTTTTGCCTTGGCCAGCGGCTGCCGTATTTTGCTGTTCGACGAACCGACCGACGGACTGGATATTCCTTCCAAAGACAGTTTTCGGCGTTTGCTGAGCGCTCAAATCGACGAACAACGCTTGGCCGTCATCACCACGCACCATGTACACGATGTTGCCATGTTGCTCGATCACCTGATTATTTTACAGGAACACAGGCTGTTATTACAAGCGTCTATTGCGGATCTGGCGGGAAATATCAGAACGGTAACGACCACCCAACTCCCGCCGGAAAAAAGCCTGCTTTATTCCGAACGGGTTCCGGGCGGATACCACTGCCTGCTGCGCAATACGGAAGCGCAGGAAGGCCCGCTCGACCTCGAACTGCTGTTCAAAGCCTTGCAAATACATCCTGAAATCGTTCAAAATACCTTGCACTATGAAAAACATGTTTGATCTCCGCCGTTTCTTGCAGGTACTGCGGCTCAGTTGGCAGACCCAGCCGATTTTGCCTTATATCGTCCTGGTGGCCGGTATTCCACTCATGTACCTTACTTTTTCAATGGAAGCCAGAAGTACATTTATCTCCCTTCGGAGTGACAACCCTTTTCTTGTTTTCAATGCCTATTTTTGGATTTGCGGCTGGTTGTACGCCGGACTGATTTATAGCGAGTTGGAGAAAACCGGCACTGCCACTCGTTATTTAATGATTCCCGCCTCCAATTTTGAGAAATGGTTGGCCAAAAGCCTGCTGGCGATCATTGTTTTCCCGCTCATCACCTGGCTCACGTTCAATCTTGCTTTTAAAGGTTTTGAAATACTCTCCTTGCGTTGGTTTGCATTTCGATATCCGGCCATAGACTGGCTTTCCAGGGACATGTTTATCTCCTTTTT
>JAYSZC010000292.1:0-4747 GCA_043738235.1 Lewinellaceae bacterium
GATACAGCCACTCCATCGAGTGGCTGTATCCGAAACACCAAACACGAAACACCAAACACCTTATTCGCAGCTTTCCTTCAAGGCCCGCAGTTCATCACGGCTGTTCACCGTTGCCAAAGTGCCGTCCTGCGTCATTCGTACGGTCAGCGGGAAGGTAATTTGGGGGCGACCAGGTACACCCGGATTTTCGTGGTGCCACCTGCGGGTCATCAGATGCAGCGCCTGGCGGTCTGCGGCAGTGGCGGTTGTGCCATCCGGAAACAATACGGTAAGCGGGAAAACAATGTCAAAACAGGAAAGCCCATGATTGCCGTGTCCGACCGGACCATGGTTGCCAAAAGTGCCTGCACATACCGCGCGGAGCGCACGGAGATTCGTGTCAGCATCTACCGTAATCACTTCCCCGTCCTGCGAAACGACAGAGATCGGAAAAACAAAAGACAGGTGCGGACGGCGATGCGGGTGACCGGTTCCGTTGGCTACAAAATATGTGCGCAAGGCCGCCTTCATTTCTTCATAAGAATTTACTTCTGCAATAGAACTGTCCGGCAATACAATGGATACCGGGAAAACCAGTTCGTAACAGCCGCGACGGCCCAGACCGCCGCGCTCCTGGGCGGAGTACAGCGCCTGATCGATGGCTTCTTCAGTGGTAGCAAGTACGTCGTCGGCTTTATTACAGGCCATTACAATAGCTATAAGCGCCAATACCGGCAGCAAAAACACTTTTAAGGATTTGATCATAATGTTTAGTTTTTGAAAATTTGCACGTCAATGATTTGATATGACTGGTTAGGTCGCGTTTTGAGACAGGGGTTGCATCGCAGCAGAAAAAAAATTTACACGCACATTTTTTTCCATCCCATGCAACCCCTGGTATTTTGAGGTAACCTACCTTGCGTACATCCATTCCTGTCACCTGCATGACCGAACCCAACCTGCAAGCCTGTCTTCGCGGCGACCGCCTCGCTCAAAAGCAGTTCTTCGAACGTTTTAAAGGCAAAATGTTTGCCTTGTGCCTCCGCTATGCCCATAGCCGCGAGGATGCGGAGGATATGCTACAGGAAGGATTTGTGAAGGTGTTTCGCGACCTGTATCAGTACACAGGCGAAGGCAATTTCGAGGGATGGGTGCGCAAGGTTTTTGTTAATACAGCCCTGCAACACCTGCAAAAACAGAAAAAAGCCCTGGTTACCCTGGAACTCGACGGACAGGATATCGCAGAAGAAAGTTCGGAGCCTTTTTTTACCGACGAGCCGCCGGCTAAAAACATGATCCGCATTTTACAACAACTGCCTACGGGTTTCCGAACCATTTTCAACCTGCATGTGCTGGAAGGATATTCACACCCCGAAATAGCAGACATACTCGGCATTTCGGTCGGCACCTCCAAATCACAATTATTGCGTGCCAAAGCCTATTTCAGAAAACTACTTGAAAGCAGCCTAACATCCTGATTATCATGGAGAAAAATATACAAGACGAGCGCCTCGACGATTATGTCCGCAAATCATTCGAGGATTATGAAGAAGCCCCCGCTTCCGATATGTGGGGGCGTATCGAGGAGGAACTGCCTCCTGTCGCACCGGAATCCGGCGCCGGCCCGGGCAGCCCCCCTATCCGGCCTTATCTCTGGCAAATGACGGCAGCAGCAGCCATTTTGCTTCTGATTTCCAGTTTGGTCTGCGGACGGTTGTATTATGAAAACAAAATCCGGGAAATTTCAGCGATTCAGGGTACAGAACAAAGCGACGACGCCCAAAAATCTGCGCAGGCGCCCTCCCCTGCCGGGTCCCTTGTAATGCCAACTGAGCAGAAAAACGCCTCGACCGACCACACAGATTTGTCTTCCAATAATGCCGCTCTTCCAAAGCGTCCGGGCAGTCCAAATCTAAAAACTAACGCTGCACGTCCGCCGGAAACCGGGTCTGTCAAAGCTTCCGTTACCCATGTTACCTCCGCCGTTGCTCCCACTATGTCCTCCTCCCCGCGCCCATCAAGCGTATCGGAAAAAGCGGTCGCCAATACCCTGCCAACGGACAATATGCCCGCAGCAAACCCCGCAACGCCAACACCGGAAAGGCCGGAAAACCAGGCGATTCATGCTGAAAACAACTCGGTTGCTTCATCTCCAAACAATGTGACAGACAGGATAGACACACCTGCACAAATCAATGACTTTCAATTACTTGAAAATAAAAATATTCCTTTTGTACACTTTGCGTTAAGCGGTTTTCAAACGCCCGTGATTCCCGTCAGGCCACTGCGTTCGCCCTCCGGCTGGTACCTGGGTTTACATTTCACGCCTACTCTTTTGGTTGAAAAAGTGGAAACAGACCGGCCCACAACCATCCGGCCGCGCGTGATCAGCACCCAGGAAAAAACACACTTTACGGCCGATTACTGGCTTAAAGCGGGCAAACACCTGCAGGGCAGATGGGGAATCGAAACCGGGATCGGTTATCGCGCGATCGAAAGAAATACCATGCACCGGGCAAGGTTCAGGTTCGTGAATGGCCGCCCGGGAAATACCGGTGGCGGCCAGATGCGCAGTTATGATTTTGATTACGACCTCGATACCTACGGCGGCAGCACGGAAGTGACGTTGCGCATGGAACAAGTCGACTCCAATACAGTGGTGCCGGAAGACGAGCCTTTGCAGTTTCAGGTAACAACTTCAGAACGCCTGCGGTTGCTCCGCATTCCCGCACTGGCGACGGCTCGCATTGGACAAGGTCAACTCACCGGCATGTTCAAAGCAGGCCTGATCGGCAATGTTGTATTGCGCAATGAAATTGAAATTGTCACCCGGGTATCTGAAAACACGCGCTTTCGCCCGGGTCAGGGAAGCAATGCCTACACGCTGCGGCCGGATAAAAACCAAAAGTTTTTCCTGGGCTACCAGGTATCTGCCGGTTTGGAATACCGCCCGGTGAAGCACTTTTCATGGGTGCTGGAACCCAGCTTGTCGGGTGATTTTGCCAGAAAAAACAGCGCCGGGAAACAACTGCCGTCTATTGTAACGATTGGCATCAACGCAGGGGTGAAGTACTATTTTTAATTTAAGTGGTTGTTTCAAAAACCTCCATTGAAATGTGCGGGGTCGTAAGACCCGCGCACGGCGGTAACGCTTAGCTTATCAACAAACTAAAGCCATTGGTTATCACTCATTCTTGAGCCAAAAGTTACCACCGTGCGCGGGTCTTACGACCCCGCACATGTCAAGTGTTTATTTTACATTAAAACATCCCGAACTTTTCTTAAATGAAAAATTCGGGATGTTTCATCTTTAAAATCCCATGCCACCACTACATTTATTCCTCCACAGCTGAACGCAGGGCTGCGTCTTCTTCCTGTGCCGCTTCGGCCTTTTTAGTGACTTCATCCAGTATCTTATGGAATTCATCGGAAGGCACAGGCTGGTCGCTGACGGTCACCTGGCCGAGGATAGCCTGGAATATTTTATCCGTTTCAAGGTCGCGGCGCGTACTTTCCGTGTCCTTGTCATTTTTCATCAGGCTTTCCACGCTGCTGGCAATAATATTATCCGGCAAATCTATCTGGAAATAATTGCGCACACGTTTGACGTATTCCTGGTAGAGTTCTTCGTCGGTGACTTCGAGGGCGAATTGTTCCTTGATTTTATCACGCAGCATCGACCAGCGCAGGTTTTCCACAAAAGCCGGATATTCTCTTTCGATCTGATCGTCGCCGAGTTTTCCTTCGTTGGTCACTTTCAGCCAGCGTTTCAGGAAAGTATCAGGCAGTTCCACCTGGTTGAGCGCCATCAGGCGTTCCTGGAAAGAACGCATCAGCAGTGCATTGGAACGCACTTCGTAAAACTGGACGATTCCTTTTTTGATCTGTTCAATAGCTTCCGCTTCGTTGCTTACATTGCCGGGGCCGAAGTAGCCGTCGAAAAATTCCTCATTCAGTTCGGCATCTTCCACACGGCTCACTTCTTCAATGACGCCTTCAAACAAATCGCTTATTTCCCGGTTGTCATCGGCCTCCAGGTTCAGGATATATTTGCGGTAGTTTTCTTCTTTATCCTGGTTCTCGATCTGGCGGGCATTGAAACGCAGGGTATCGGCTTTTTTCAGGGAAAGCAGTTGCGTTTTCAGATCGCTGTCTGACATGCTTTTCAGGTGGATAGTGATGGTGGTTTCCCATCCGCCTTCCTTGATCTGCTCGCCGTCCAGTTCGCGGGAAGCGATGCGCACAATATCATTTTCCCGGATGTCTGTTTCCGGGTTGCTGCGTTTGCCCATCCGTTTGCGGGAATAGTTCAGATCGTCGGCAGCCAGTTCGTCGAGGTTCGATATCGTAAGGCGCTCGAACTGCTCGTTTTTATCCAAACCTTTCAGCTCGAACGGCGGCACGAAGCCCACGTCGTAGCTGATCGCGTATTCAGGATCGGGGTTGCTGATTTTGAAAGAGAACTGTTGTTGTTCCGCAGTAGGCAGGGGCTGCCCGAGCACTTCGAGTTTGCTTTCCCGAAGATAGTCGTACAGTTTGGTCGCCATCATATCATTCAGCGTATCGCCGAAAATAGAAGCGCCGTACAATTTTTTTACAAATTCGATGGGCGCCTGTCCCGGCCGGAAGCCTTTCATCGGCGCACGTTGGCGAAAACGTTTTAATTCGGCATCGAGTTTGGGTTTCAATTCGTCACGCGTGATCGTTACCGTCACAATGGCCGAGCTGTTGTCTATATCTTTGCGGACAACCATGTTATCAGAGGTGA
>JAYSZC010000293.1:0-4746 GCA_043738235.1 Lewinellaceae bacterium
AAGGCCTGTTCGATGCCTTTAACCGGTACAATGATCAGAAACTGTCATTTAGATTATTAAAAAACACAGACTGAATATGGGTCAGGGAGTGATTGTCCAGATTGATATTCCAAAAAATTCCGGTATGGATTTTCAGCAGGCGAAACTATATAAATCATAAGTAAAAGGGCAAAATTGCAAAGGACAAAAAGCAATGATAGACAATGAGTTACAAAAGAATTAGTTCAATTTAATTCTGCGTGATTACTTAAATAAAATTTTAAATTATGCAAAATATCAGATGTTTTATACTCGAAGATGTACAACGTGAAATAGAGGACCTGACTAAAAACCTCCACCTATTTCCTGAAATAGAAATTATCGGTTCGGGAGGAGAAGTGCAAAGTGCGATCAGCGAGATTTTTGAAAATGAACCTGATTTGTTATTCTGGGATTACAACCTGACCGGAGGAACGGGTTTTCATGTATTGGAGGGATTGGAGAAACTTGGCGCTTCCATGCCTTTTTGTGTAGGAACTTCTGCGCAATTGTTGCGTCGTCTTGATTATCCCGCATTGGTTAAAATAAATAATCAAAATGCCGTACACCTTCCTTTCATAACATGGTATGACCGGGGCCGCCTCCTATTAGAAGGTAAAAAAGATATACTGGCTGTAACAGATGCATTTAAACCCGGTTTCGAGGCTCATTTACGCACGTTGAATTGGTAATGCGAATGAGGGTTTCTCAAAAAGATAAGAGAAACTTTGTTAAATCGCCACTTGCTACCGAGATGCAAGGTCTTTTTAAGGCCAGTTAATTTTTTTATTATAATAATTCGATTTATTACTTTAGCGCCTACACAAATCCTAGTATCAATGGAAACAATCTTCAAACTACATTATCTCAATATTGGCCCCGGCGGCAAATTCAAGTCAAATGGACAAATCCAAAGTAGTTCTGCGGATGTAGATGCACTTTTCAAACATTTAGAAACGGCGCGCCATCGCAAAATCATTTTGCATTTTCATGGCGGACTCGTACCGGAAAAAACCGGGATGGAGACTGCCGAGCGTATGGTAACAACCTATTCTGCAGCGGGCCATGTTTATTCCATCGTCTGGGAAACGGGGCTTATGGAAGTTTTGCAGGAACGGTTTACAAAAGTGCAGGAAACCGGTCTGTTCCAGGAATTAAAAAAAATCGTTGTTCGGAAAGTTTGCGAAAAGCTCGGTATACAGGACAATACCCGTGGCGATCGCCCCCTTACGGAAGCAGAAGTAGAACAGGAACTGGCGGCTCCCCAACCATTCGAAAAAATGGAAACACAAGC
This sequence comes from Lewinellaceae bacterium, assembly GCA_043738235.1. Lineage (GTDB taxonomy): Bacteria > Bacteroidota > Bacteroidia > Chitinophagales > Saprospiraceae > M3007. The sequence goes on from JAYSZC010000293.1 coordinate 1,313, forward strand.
GCGCGGAGGCGCCGAAAGGATAGAGGAATCTGAGCTTCCGGATATTGAGATGCAAGTGGAAGCGGAACTGGAAGAAGAATTGGACGGCGGAGCGACCCTGGAAAGTTACATGCAGCCTGATACGCTCGAAGGGCAACGCGGTTTTTTTACGGGAGGATTTTTTTTAGGTAAATTGGCAAAAATCGTAATTCTTGTCATCAAGCGTTTCATACGTAAACGTGACCACGGCTTGTTGCCTACTACCGTGGAAGAAATTCTTCGCGAGTTTTATCTGGCTGAAATTGGTGCCGTCGTCTGGGACGGCATCAAAGAGAAAGTCCGTAAAGGCATGTGGTTGCCTAATGCGGGTCTGCAAAACGACGATCTCCACGCAGGATATTATTTTCTCGAAAAACTAAACGCATTTCTGGGCGAGCATCCCGGTTGGAAAGTGGACCTCGTCGGTCATAGCGCCGGCAGCATCGCCATTTGTCACATGTTGCGCTCGATAGCTGAAGAAGGTTTCGATCATATCAAGATCCGTCAAATCGTTCTGTTGGCCCCTGCTTGCCGAACCAAGTTGTTTCATGATGAAATCCTTAACCATCCTGAGCGATATGAACAGGTAAGGATGTTTACCATGACGGACGAAAAAGAAAAAGAGGACCACTTGGTTCCTTATGTATATCCCCGTTCGCTGCTGTATTTGGTGTCGGGTATTCTCGAAAATAAGAAGGACGCAGCGCAGACAGAAACGGATGCGGAGGAAGAAGACGGCGATTATTTTATTCTCGGATTGGATCGCCAACTCAAAGACGTTGCGCCATATCAAAATTCTGAAATGCTCCGGGCCGTACGTACGTTTTTCAGTCAGCCTAACCGGCTGATTAATTCTCCGACTGAACTGGGGCCGGAAAATACCGGCGGGTTTTGTTGTTCGCTCAAGCATGGCGATTTTGATAACGACCCACCCATGTTATCAAGTTTGGCATATCTTGTTACGCAATAGATCCTTTGTATTGATTTTCATTGCAATCCTATTTTTTTCCACAAGTTATACATTCTATATATGGCGCTCGAACCGGCCGACTTCGCCCTTGTTATTGGAATTAACCATTATCCCAAATATAAAAGTCTGGCAGGCCCGATCGAAGATGCCAGGAGAATAGAGCGCTGGTTGGGTAATCAGGACACAGGAGGAGGCGTACCTGACCTCAACCTCAGGCACGTGCTTTCTGAACAACCTGCCGGCCAGATCCGAGCGACCCCTGTGCAGGAAGATATTGATGACGCTTTGTACTACTTGCTCGATCGGGCAAAAAAAGAGCATGCAGGACAGGCAAGAAGGTTTTATTTCTACTTTGCAGGACACGGCTTGGGCCTCGACTCCAATGAAGTAGGCCTTTGTCTGCCCAGTTGGTCCGACGTGTTTAGAAGCAATACTTTGATGGTGGAACCCTATCTTCGGGTGATTCAGGATTCTGGATTGTTTAAGGAAATCTTTTTCTTTCTGGATTGTTGCCGTGTGCGTAAAATCAATGCGGAAGGTCACAAACCGAACATTTCCTGGCCCAAACCTGCCGACTCTACCGGAAGTGTACAGTATTTAATCGGTTTTGCCAGCGAGTATCAAAATGTGGCCTATGAAGCGGAGATGCAATCAACCGGAGCGGATGAGTCGCAGGTGCGCGGATTGTTCACAACCGCTTTGATCGAAACACTTGAAAGTGCCGCTGCAGCCCGGCCTGAGGGCGGCGTCACACTGGCGCAACTGTGTTCGTCCGTCAACCTGCGTACCACAGAGCTGGCAAAAGCGATCAATCCGAATTTTAATCAGGAGCCGCGTTTCAGGATAGAATTCCGGGAAAGTGAAAAAAACAAGGTGGTACTTGGAAATGTGCAACCGCCCGAGATACAAGAAAACCCTTTGGGCCTGGAATCATTTACGCCCCCCTCTGCCGCCCCCTTCCGACTCAGCGTACCGTACCCGCGTGAAACGGAGGTCACTGTTTTTGAAGAAAACGGCAGAGAAGCCTACCGTGGTTTCGATGATTGGTCGGGTGAGGTATTGGCCGGAACGGTCACCGTACAAACCAACCATTTTGGCAAAGTAGACAGGTATCGTATTCCGCACGACGCACCGGGTGCGCAATTCACGGTATCGCCGCCACAGATTTTTACTTCCACCTTGTTGGCTGGGGCTGTAACTTCACACGAATACCTGACCGAACCGGCCGAATATTGGAGCCGCAACATGACTTACGATCAGACACCGGGCGGCTCGGACAGCGGCTTGTTTTTATTTTTGCGACAACCCAAACGCGAACAGGCACAGACAGGCTTGCTGATGGAACAATTTGAGTTGTTGGATAAATATCTGCAAGCGGTTTGTAAACTGCGTGCAGCAAGCAGCCGGCATGATCTGAACGACGGATGGCACGCTTTCTCCGCACGGTTAGGAAACGGCCAATACTACCTGAAATATGGCGACATGCCGGCCCGGCTTATTCCAATATATCTTTTTCAGGGTTGGCAAACGCAGCTATTCTTGCTTTTTTCCGGCGAAAAACCGCTTTTTGAGACTTTGCGCATACAAATGTCAACGCTTGGTTCCGGCTTCCATGCTAATGATGCAGACAATCGTATGACCGACCTGGCACATCTCTGTCTGCAGAATATCAATATTCCTTTTCCGCCTGAGATGCTGAAGTACCTGCTCGAGGGGAAATTTCGGAATCCTGTGTTCGGCCTGCTGGGCGCCTACCTCATTTTCCAGCGTCAGCAAGCGGATTTGCTGCCGCAAATAGACGTGGTTTTGAATAACTTGAGGAATCTTTTACATGCCCCTGACAACCCGGATCTGGCGGCGATCGGGATTTTAGCAAAACATGCTAAAGGCGATGCCGATTTTCCAATATTCAAACATCCTCCCATGTTCGCGTTCGGTGTTGAAGCACTTATCCGATTAGACCTGGATGAGAAAAGCAAGGTGAAAATTCCCGGTGACTCGGTATTTCAGCGCATGGCCGACCAGCGCCAAACCGATCTGGTGTTTACGAGTTGGGAAACCAGGTCAGGAAGTGCTTCAAACCCTTTAGCCCAAACATTAGAATTGCAACCCTGGGTAACGGTAAGTTTAAGCGAATTGCTGGAACGCACCCGGCATAACAAAGCAGACCTGAGTATCCGCGACATCGGATTAAGTCTGCGTTTGCCGGAACAAAGTGTGCGACAGGCCTTAACCATGCTATCTCAGGATGAAAAAACAGTGGATATGCAACCAGACATCGATCAACTTTTAAAAACGGGCAAATTCACGGCTCGTTGAAGTGTTGAAAAAAGTGGATTAGTAAAAAATGGAAAATTTCCCCCTCTCCAGGCGTTCCCACCTAGCCACCCGACGCCCAAGCGAGGCAAACAAAAGCGCATCTGCCGGACATATCCGACAGATGCGC
>JAYSZC010000294.1:0-1943 GCA_043738235.1 Lewinellaceae bacterium
AGGGAAAAAATCCGTGTCCAATCCTTTCAATCCGTGTGCCATTGCTCTACGAGGGAAATGATATAGATAATTGAAAAGCAATAAATTACATCCAATTAACGCAGCATCATTTTGCCAACCCGTCTGATATTTTTTCTACAATATTCCGTATTTATCTTGTTGTCGGCCGCTTGCAGCGATGCTCCCAAAGAGACGCGCCAGGTATTTACCCAGGACGATACGGCTGTGGAGCTGGGCCGGAACGTGGAAATCCTGTATTCCGACAGCGCGCTGGTGCGGGTGCGGGTGACCGGCGCTGTTCTGCACAATTACGTCACCCGGGAGAACCCCAGGCAGGAATTTCCGGAAGGTATCCAGATTGAATTTCTGGAACCCGATTTATCCGTTAAAAGTGTATTGACCGCTAAAAACGCGATCCGGCAACAGGAAAAGGGAAAAATAACGGCGCGCGACAGCGTCGTGCTGACAACGGCGCGGAAAGAAAAATTAGAAACAGCCGAACTGATCTGGGATGAAAAAACGGCCAAAGTATACACCGATAAATTTGTGAAAGTGACTAAACCCGGCGAAGTCATCTATGGATTCGGCCTGGAAGCGGAACAGGATTTTTCCTACTGGAAAATTATCGTCCCCAAAGGGCGTATCAAAGTAGAGCAGTTAGATGAAGTCCTGAAATAGTATCCGCGTTTTTTCCGAACTTTGCCCTTTCGTGTTATCAGTTATCTGTTATCAGTTATCTGTTATCAGGGTGGTAGTCTCTGGCTGCTCTATTAGCAAAGCCAAGAGTTATCACCCTGATAACAGATAACTGATAACAGATAACTGGTAACTGATAACCAAAATGCTATGCAAAAACACTTTGCGTTTCTGAAAAAATTTGCTGACTTCTTCCGTCGCTCTGACGATGACGATCGAAGTCTGATGGATAAGTTGCGGGACAAATACCGCCTTGTCATCATGAATGATGACACGTTTGAGGAAGTAACTTCTGTCAAACTGACCCCGCTGGCCGTCTATGTAGGCTTGAGTTCGCTCATTGTGGGTACAGCCATTATAGTAACCATGGCGATTATCTGGACGCCGTTGAAACGCTACATCCCCGGTTACGGCGATTTTAAACGCGATGCCGAAATAACGGAATTGGTCAATAAGGTGAGCGATCTGGAATCCGAAGTGGAAGCGCACCGGCAGTACAACAATAATTTCAGAAAACTATTGGTCGGCGATTTGAAAGACATGAGCCGGGAAGCTGCTGAAAAGCAGGGGCAGCCTGCCGATACGGCGGACGCACTTCCTTTAGAAGTAGATCGTATCCCGGAGGATGAAAAATTGCGCAGCGCGGTTGCCAAAGGCACGTTTACTTCCGATCCGGCGCTTGCAGTTGCTGCCGGTACAGGTACCGGTACGCTGAATCCGCGTGATATTCCCCTGGAACAACTGTTTTTTATGCCGCCCGTCTCCGGTGAAATGACCTCGGGTTTTGATTTTGCTAAAAACCATTACGGCATCGACATTGCCGCCCCCAAAAATACCGCTGTGAAATCTGCCGCAGACGGCGTGGTGATTTCAGCAGGATATACCGTGGAAACAGGTTACAGCATTGCCATACAACACCCCAATAATGTGGTGACCATGTATAAACACAATTCCGTGTTACTCAAACAAACCGGCGTCGGCGTCAAAGCGGGCGAAGCCATTGCCATTATCGGCAACTCCGGGGAAAACACCACCGGCCCGCACCTGCATTTTGAACTCTGGTATAAAGGCAGGGCGGTTGATCCGAGCGATTATATTAATTTTAATTAAGGTAAGGGGCGTCACCAGGGCAACGACAGCAATAACTTATCAAAAAGCGCTTAAGTATGCCATAATTGACCATTTCCTACTATCTATTTTTCATTAATTTTCAAGAAATACCAAACAAATGTGTCATGCAGAGCCGT
>JAYSZC010000295.1:0-1942 GCA_043738235.1 Lewinellaceae bacterium
CGATGTCCGCGTCGCACATGATGACCACCTTATGGTAGCGCAGTTTTTCGGTATTCAAAATCCGGTGGCCATCTTCATTTTCCTGAATACTCACACCGAGTGCGGTGAAAATATTTTTGATCTCCTCGTTTTCGTAAATTCTGTGTTCGAGGGCTTTTTCCACGTTCAAAATTTTACCACGCAGGGGCAGAATAGCCTGCGTATGCCGGTCGCGGCCCTGTTTGGCCGTACCGCCGGCAGAGTCGCCTTCTACTAGGAACACTTCGCTTTCCGCCGGGTTGCGGCTGGCACAGTCCGCTAATTTGCCGGGCAGACCGCTTCCGGTGAGCACACCTTTGCGCTGCACCATTTCGCGGGCTTTGCGGGCGGCATTGCGGGCGGTGGCAGCCAGCACGACTTTGTCGATAATACGCCGGGCGTGGTTCGGATTTTCCTCCAGGAACGTTTTTAAAGCATCTCCAACACAGCGCGATACAATGCCGGTCACTTCGGAGTTGCCGAGTTCACCTTTGGTTTGTCCTTTAAACTGCGGCTCGGGCACTTTGACCGAAATGATGGCGGTCAGGCCTTCCATAAAGTCTTCACCCGAAATCGGGAACGTGATCTTTTTGAAAAAGCCCCCGTCTTCGCCGTATTTTTTGAACTCGCGGGTAAGCGCGCGGCGGAAACCGCTCACATGGGTACCGCCGTCGCGGGTGCTGATGTTGTTGACGAATGAAATGAGGTTTTCGGAATAGGAGGTATTGTACATCAAAGCCACTTCGACATCCACGCCCTCTTCTTTGGCCATGATGTGGATCGGATTTTCGATGAGTTTGGTTTTCGCCTCGTCGATCCACAACACAAATTCCTGCAATCCGCCTGTGGAATAGAATGCTTCGGTTTTGAAACCGTTTTCGTCCTTTTCCCTTTCGTCTGTGAGTGATAAATTCAGCCCTTTATTCAAAAAAGACAATTCGCGGAGGCGGTGGGCCAGCACATCGAATTTGTATTCGGCTGTCTCAAAAATAGCAGGGTCGGGCAGGAAGTGGATCGTGGTGCCACGTTTATCAGTGACGCCGATTTCCCGCACGCTGTACAAGGGTTTGCCCTGGCTGTATTCCTGCTCGTATATTTTCCCGTCGCGGTGTATTTCGGCGCGCAAGTGTATCGATAGCGCATTGACGCAGGAAACCCCGACTCCGTGGAGACCGCCGGAAACCTTGTAAGAATCTTTGTCAAATTTACCCCCGGCGTGCAATACCGTCATCACCACTTCGAGCGCGCTCTTTTGCAGTTTGGTGTGCATATCGACCGGGATACCCCGGCCGTTGTCTTTTACGGTGATGCTATTGTCGGCGTTGATAAACACTTCAATATTGGAGCAGTGGCCTGCCAGGTGCTCGTCGATAGAGTTATCGACGACCTCCCAGACCAGGTGGTGCAGCCCTTTGGTGTCGGTACTACCAATATACATGCCGGGGCGTTTGCGCACCGCTTCCAGGCCTTCCAGCGCGGTGATGCTGCTGGCATCATAATCGGCGGCATTGCCGTGTTTTAGTGGGCTAAAATCTTTCTCGTCCTTCATAAGAGTTTCAGGAGAACGCATCTCCACTGGCTTAATTTTTATGTTGCTGAAGCGGTATACTCAGCACATTTTTAAGTATGCAAAATTACGAAAAAAGAACCGTTTTCGGGTATATTTTTTAAAAGAAAAATAGTTTTTTAAAACGTTGATTTTCAATGAGTTAAAAAGGGTTTTTGCGGTTTTGGAAAAAGGTGTTTGGCAAACGCGGGGCAGAAGGCAAAAACCATGAAAACAGGAGATGTTTTTGGAGACTGGAAATAGTGGTGGCATGGGATTTTAAAGATGAAACATCCCGAATTTTTGTAATTTCTACAAACCGGATCGAAGTGGACATGTGCGGGGTCGTAAGACCCGCGCACGGCGGTAACGCTTGGC
>JAYSZC010000296.1:0-4736 GCA_043738235.1 Lewinellaceae bacterium
CCGTCCGCTTTTGGGCTGGAACGCCCGACGCGCGTCGTAAAGCGCTACTACCTTTCTTATGGTCGGCTTTCGCCGACCAGGGCCAAATTTACGGCAACCGCGATTATGGTAATAATATGGATGTGGCCAACCGGTGGGCTTTCTCTTATCCAGGTTATAATGAAATGTTCACCGGGCGGCCAGATAACTGGCGGATTTTCTCTAACCGAAAGATTCATAACCCCAATAAAAACCTGCTGGAGTTTTTTCAGCAGCAACCGCATTTGCGGGACAAAGTGGCCGCCTTTACCAGTTGGGATGCCTTTCCATATATATTAAACGCCCGCCGCGCCGGCATTCCCGTAAACAGCGGAAAAGAAAATCGTCGTCCTGGGCCCCACAACCGGCATTTACCGCCTGGCAAATTCGATGATCCTTTCACTTGGTCAGCGGCTATGGCTTATATCTACGAGCAGCGCCCCCATGTGATTTATATCGGCCTGAATGCAACTGACCTACTCGGCCATGCCGGTAATTACCCGGCTTATCTGGGTGCAGCCCATCAGTTTGACCAGTATTTGGGTGAATTGTGGACCTACCTCCAACAAGACTCCATGTACTGCGGAAAAAGTACGCTAATTGTGACTACGGATCATGGGCGAGGCGGGAAAACAATTCGGCGCTGGATGGAACATAACCGGCATCTGTCCGGCTCCGAGCAAATCTGGTTGGGCGCCATGGGTCCCGATGTCCCTGTACTGGGGGAGGTACGTACACCCGGGCAATTGTGGCAAAAGCAATTTGCACAGACGGCCGCGCACCTGCTGGGATTAGAATTTCAGCGAGGGCGGAAAGTTGCTCCGGCGATTGCTACGATTCAACTTAAGCCTAAGGAAGGTAAATAGCGGCTCCAGGTGCGCGAAGTCATTGACGCCTGATCGCCTTGGAAAAAAGAATGCCCGCCCGAAGCGGTTTGCGGATTCTGGGTGGGCATTCTTTATGCCGAAAGAGTCTTTCTGAGCGATGCGTTAATTTTTTAGGCGCGTGTGCAACCTTTCTCCGCACCAAGCCGCACTTGTTGTTTTAATTGCGCTTATCTGGCGAAACCAGTTAAACAGGGCTATTTTTCAAAATGAAACTATTCATGAAGGTATCAGGACTATTGGTGTTGGCCGCTTTGATCGTGCTCTCATACGCACGTTGTCATAAAATGGAGAGCAGCGAGAATGCAAAAGCCCGCAAAGTGGAAGAGAAAACTTTTGTCAACCCCTTGGCGATACCCGCTACTTTGGATGGTGTGCACGCTGCTTTCGAGGCAAAATTCGGCCCTGCCCAACTCGGAACAAATATTTCGGTGAATGCTTTGGGTTATGGCGGCGAGGCTATTCTGGGGCCAACCATTCGGATACGACAGGGCGAAGGGTTCAATCTGGCATTTGCAAACAATTTGAGCGAAGCGACCAATATTCACTGGCACGGGCTGGAAGTGCCTGCCGAGCAGGACGGCTACCCGACCGATGTGACCGCTCCCGGAGGTTCGTTTCAATACAACTTCCAGGTGAAAAACCGCCCCGGTACCTACTGGTATCACCCACACCCGGACATGGCCACAGCGAGCCAGGCATGGCGCGGTTTGGCGGGGTTTTTCTTGGTCACCTCGCCGGAAGAAGAGAATTTGTATCTGCCCTCCGGCGAATACGATGTGCCGCTCGTGGTGCAGGATAAACGGCTCGACGGCGGGCTGATTTACAATCCCGACACCGATGACCGTAGCATCGGGATGTTCGGCGAATCCATGTTGGTGAACGGAACTGCGGGGCCGATGCTCGAAGTTGCCACGCGTACTTACCGTTTCAGACTGCTGAACGGGTCAAATGCCCGTATTTATAATTTCGCGCTTTCGACCGGCGCCATGTTTCATCTCATTGGTACGGACGGCGGCTTGTTGGATGCGCCAGTTGCGGTTTCGTCCATATTGCTTGCGCCCGGTGAGCGCGCCGATGTATTGGTCAATTTCGATGGTCATACCCTCGGCTCGGAATTGTACTTGCAAAGCAACGCCTTCGCCGGTACGGAAACGCAGGGTCAGCAAACGTTTTATATCCTGAAATTCAAAGTCGCCCGGCAGGAAATTGATAATACCACCCTGCCCGCTGTGCTGATGCCCGTGGAAAAAATTCTCGAATCGCAGTCGGTAGCCACGCGCTCGTTCAACATCGGGCACATGATGCAGCACGGCGGCCACGGCGGCATGGACGGCATGTTGATGCACTCAATTGACGGCAAAACCTTTGATGCCGACCGCCGCGACGAGGTGGTGAATGCCGGAACGGTCGAAATCTGGGAATTTGATAATTCAGCCGGTACTGAAACGCACCCGATGCACCTCCACGCCGGACAATTCCAGGTGCTTTCCCGTTCGGGTGGCCGGGGCTCCGTGCAACCCTGGGAAAATGGTTGGAAAGATACCGTACTGGCCTTTCCCGGCGAAAAAGTGCGCATCATCGTCCGTTTTCCCGATCTCAAAGGCAAGTTTGTTTTCCATTGCCACAACCTCGAGCACGAAGATGGGGGGATGATGCTTAATTACGAAATCCAATAAAGATCATATTTATCCATTTCAAACACAACATTTATAACACGGCAATTACGAAAGTTCTTTTGCGTCACTTTTTAACAAGAAAGCCTTATTATAAATCGGATGAATATGGAAAATCATGAACACCACCACACCACTCCACCCAAAAAACAGCCACACCGACTGCCGCTAATGACGTACACGACAAAGGTGGCTGCAGGTTTATTCTATCCGAAGCTAATGATTTCCCCGGCATTCGGCGCGGTGCTGATGTCGGTCAGCACGATTGTGGTGGCACTGAATGCACAGTTGTTAAAAAAAGACTTGGTTGCAAAATAAAAATGCTATGTGGTCAAATATTTTGAAAGCACTCAAATGGTTCATTCCCAAAAAGAAATGCTGCCATTGAAAACTGCAAGCGCTACCAATTATGTCCCGGCGTTGCGCTATCGCCGGCTCACACGCTGGTACGATGCGCTGATGGCACGGGTATTCCCCGAAGCGCAGGTACGCGATGCGCTGATTGACAGCGCGGACATTCACCCGGGTCAACAAATTCTTGATTTTGGCACCGGCACGGCTTCACTCGCTATCCGACTGAAACAGCGTCACCCGCTGCCCGAAGTTATCGGCGTGGATGTGGATCCGGAGGCGCTGGCGATAGCGCACCAAAAGGTGGAAAAAGCCGGCGTTTATTTGGAGTTGGCACAATACAACGGCGAGATACTCCCCTACCCCGACGCCACGTTCGACCGGGTGGTGACTTGTCTCGTGTTGCATCATCTTGATCCCGTGCAAAAACGCCGGAGTCTGCGCGAATTGCGACGGGTACTGAAACCCTCCGGCAGTCTGCATGTGGCCGACTGGGGAAAACCTTCTAACCGGCGGATGCGGCTGGCTTTCTACATCGTGCAATTGCTCGACGGGGTCAAAACCACCCGCGAAAACGTGGAGGGGCGGTTGCCACAGATTTTCCACGAATCGGGTTTTGCCTTGGTGCAGGAATCGGATAAAGTAGATACCCTGTTTGGCACCATGCGGATTTACTCGGTTTTTGGCATAAAACATTGGTAAACAGCAGGCATACCATATGCATCCGTCGTATGCTTCAACTTTTGCCCCAACATTTGCTCATCGGCAATAATGGCATGATGACAATAGTCGGTGTCTATCTGCCGGTGTTGCAAGGCAGCTTTACTCAGTGATTTCAACCCCGGCTTGCTTCAACAGAGCTTCCATGACCGATGCAATACCCTATAAGTACTTCATTGATATTAGTTTAGATTAAACTGATTGTAAATTATTGATTATCAGTACTAATAACAGATAACTACTTATGAATAATGTGTGAATAATGTAACTAATTTACTAAATTGTATAACGTTGTCAGGTATTAAAAAACTTATTTTTACACTGTGAAAATTCATTCATGCCTGCCCCATCAGTTTCGGGCGACTTCTTATTTCCAACCATTAAAAATGTTGTTTTATGTCACACGAAAAATTTCAAAGTTGCATTGAAGCATGCAACGAATGCGCAACTATTTGTAGCCATTGCGCAACTTCCTGCCTGCACGAGTCAGATGTGAGAATGCTTGCCCACTGCATCCAACTCGACTTGGAATGCGCTGCCATTTGCCGCTCGGCGGCAGAATTGATGAGCCTCGGCAGTAGCCACGCCCAGAAGTTGTGCGCCATTTGCGCCGACATCTGTGACGCATGCGCCGCTGAATGTGAAAAACATTCGCACATGGAGCATTGCAAGGAGTGTGCAGAAGCTTGCAGGCGCTGCGCGGAGGAATGCCGGAGCATGTCGAAGCAGGGAGCGGCGGTGATGCACCACAGTTAAAGAAAGCGTCGGTTTCACCTTGACGCAACAAGCGACACAACCCCGGCGGGTTGCTCGAAAAGTGACGAGAACTGGAACGCTTGATAATGGGCGCGCCCGCCGACACACGACGCGTTCTCCGACGGCTCGCTGAAGGTAATCTGGGTCGGGTGCAGGCTGCTGCTTTGGAGGCCCTGGCAGATCGCGTCAGCCGCAATCTCAGACAACTCGCCGGGGCCATCGCTTTTGCCGCGCTGGTGGTCAGCGGCTCAATGCTGTTGTTTAGCACCATGGGCGGCTGGCATCATCTGCTCGGCGTAACCATGATTAGCCTCGGGGTTTTCGGCATGGT
>JAYSZC010000297.1:0-4734 GCA_043738235.1 Lewinellaceae bacterium
GCCTCGGCATCAGCGCAGTAGACAACTGTGGCAATCCGGTCACAGTGACGGCATCCGCATCCACCCTGAGCGCTACCACTTCGGTATTGTTCTCGGCAGGCGGCCCGACGCCTACCAGCTGTACCCGTACGGTAACAGTGGTATTGGCAACAGAAGTCTGTGGCAACAGCATCGACGACGACTGCAATACCGGCACTTCGGATGTTTGCAGCAGCCCATGTTCGCCCGACGCAACGAATCCTGTATTTAGCAGTTGCCCGCCAACGGTAACCCTGAATGCAGAAACGGGAGAAGATTTTGCATTCAGCAGCAATTTGCCGGCTTTGTCGGCAACGGATGCCTGCCCGGGTGCTGTAACTGTTGAAAATGACGCTCCGCCAGAATTATTTGACGGCGATGTGGTTTCCTGGACCGCGACGGATGCATCCGGTAACGATGCGCTTTGTGTACAGTCCATCATTGTAATACCCGACGGCGGCGGTGGCGGTGGTGGCTGCTTCGACCAGGCCAATTTAAGCCCCGAATTCGCTTCAGACGGCGCCGGTGGCGACCTCTACGGCAGCAGCATCGATATAGATGGAACGCTGGCGATCATAGGCGCGCCTTATGACGATAATGAGAAAGGGATCAACAGCGGTGCGGCTTATATCCTGTCCCGCAATGGCTCCGGCGGTTGGGACGAGATTAAAAAACTCGTTATACCGGACGGCGACGCCGACGACCTTTTCGGCGATGCGGTGGCTATTTCCGGCAATACCGTCATCGTCGGCGCTACCCGCGCCTTCGGTAAAGGCGCAGCCTATATTTTCTCTCAAAATCAGGGAGGTCCGAACAACTGGGGATTAGTGAAAAAACTGCTCGCCTCTGACGGCCTTGCCACGGATGACTTTGGCGCTTCGGTAGATATTACCAGCGACTACGCTGTAGTCGGTGCACCACTCGATGAAGCGCCACAGGTGAACCGCGGATCTTTCTATCTGTTTGAAAAAGATTTCGGCGGCGTTAACAACTGGGGCGAACGCGTTCGCAGAAGCTCTACCGACGGCGCTACCAACGACAACTTTGGTATCAGTGTTTCCGTAGACGGTAGCACAGTGCTTGTGGGCGCCCGTTACGATGACGAATCCGGTTCGAACTCCGGGGCGGCATTTACTTTTGTGCGGGATTTCCCAACACCCAACAACTGGGGTCAGACGCAAAAACTGCTTTCTGCCGACCTGGCTGCGGGCGACTACTTCGGTAGCAGCGTTGCCATCAGCGGTAACAACCTCGTGGTAGGTTCTTATTTGGATGACAATGCAGGCGGCAACAACGCAGGTTCTGCTTATGTGTTCAGTTTCGGAGGTTCCTGGACGGAAGTTGCAAAACTGACTGCATCAGACGCTGTTATTGCCGACCAGTTCGGTATCAGTGTGGATATGGATGGCGGCACAGTAATTGTCGGTTCGCAGTTTGATGATGATATGGGTACAAACTCCGGTTCTGCCTATATCTACACGGAAGGCAGCGGCTGGGCTGAGATGGACAAACTGTTGGGTTCTGCCGTCACGACCAACGACAACTTTGGCCGCAGCGTAGCGGTCGACGGTGTGTATGCCGGTGTCGGCGCATTTAAAGATGACCTCGGTTCGAGCCTGGATCAGGGCAGTGCTTATTTCTATGAAGATAACTGCCCGCTTCGTCCTGCAAATGCTGTTGAACGCAACAGCAGCCGTCCGATCAAAAACAGCAGCCTGCGCTGCTTCCCGAATCCTTCCACGGATGTGATCAACATCGAATTTACGTTGGAAGAAGAAGAAAATGTGCAGGTACGCGTGATGAATGCCATGGGGCAGGTTGTTTCGACGCTGCTGGATGGCAAGGTTTCCGGCGAATCGCGCTTCCAATGGGAAGGCAAACAATTCGGTAACGGTATGTACTTTATCCGCATCGAATCGGCTACCATGCGTGAGTTGGTTCCAGTGGTGATTGTTCGTTAAGAACGTTTTACTGAAAATAAGTAAGGGCTGCATCGGGATTTTTTCCTGGTGCAGCCCTTTTTTTGGTGTTTGGGATTTGGTGTATCGTGTTTGGGGGGGGACTTTTGTCATACTCGACGGGATCCGTCCACTCTACGGAACACGCAATGGACGACTCTACGGTGTACGCTACTTTTGTCATCCTTCCGGGATACGTCCGCTCTACGGTGTATCTCACAGTGTGCCTTCCAGTTTTTTTCGAATATTTAAAAAAAAATACCACCTGCCACTTGCATTATTGAAAAACTCTACCCTATATTTGTTGCATAATCAATTATTTCAAAATCAATGAAAGATTTAACCCTGGATGAAGTCTTTATCTATCTGATAGAGCGAACAGAAAAACAAACAAAGCGCTACGCCCATGCGGCGTTGAAAAACGCGGGGGTGGAGATTACACCCGAACAGTGGGCTATTCTAAAACGCATCAGTGAACGGGCGGTTATCAATCAGCGTGAAATATCTGATCTGACCTTCAAAGACCCGGCTTCCGTCACACGTGCGCTTGATGTACTGGAGGAAAAGGGCTGGGTAAAACGTGTGGACATGGAAAACGATCGCCGCGCATACAACTTGCTATTGACAGAAGCAGGAGAGGCTATGGTGGCAAAAATCACGCCCCTTGCCCAGGCGATAAGGGCACAGGGTTTGAAAAATGTGAGCGCTGAAGAACTGGAACAACTCAAGTTAGTCCTTCACAAAATTTACGAAAACTATAGTTGAAAAAAATTTGCCCATATAGTTGCAAAATAAATCATTGTAAAATCAATTAGATACCATACCATTTCTCATTGATCCTGCTGTTTGCCATCCTGCTTCCTGACATCGTCCAACCGCATTGCAATGGGTATCGGGCAAAAAATACTACTTGCTCCTGGCATTCAGTAGCAAAGACGAATTTAAGCATCACCTGATGCTGCGCACTTTTATTGGAATTTCACTCTAAACATTTTTTAAGCATGAAAAACGTATTTTTAACAACCGTCCTCTTAACCATGACTCAAATCTCTGGTATTGCTCAAAACAGTTCGGATATTAAAAACATCAGCGAGGCCGTCTACTCCTTTGCACAGGCAGGCGATCAGCAGGATGCCGACCGCCTCGACAAAATCCTGCATCCGCAATTCCGCGCTGTCGTACACCGGGCCTTCGGCAGTGCCGATATGAAACTTATGGACAAAGCGACTTATCTGCAATCGATTCGCGACAAAAAAATCGGCGGCGATACGCGGGAAGTACATCTGCTACAAGTGGACATGAGCAACAACATCGCTACGGTCAAGGCCATCTTCCAGGGTAAAAATCTTCGATTTATTACCTATGTTTCTTTGGTGAAACTCGCAGACGGTACCTGGCAGCTGGTGGACGATATGCCGGATATCGAGAAGGTATAGGAACTAGCGCACAGGCTTTTCACTTATACATCCGATCGGCATTTATGCTTGATTCGCATGGCTTGATGAAATATAAAATGTTTTAAAAAATTTATTTTTTTTAAAACATTTTATATTTTTGTATCGAATAAAACGATACAAACCATGGAAACGCTTCACAATGAATACACTCTTTTTCTAAGCGACATCAAATTAAAAATCCGGCAGGCTCAATATGAGGCCATGAGATCGGTTAACACCCGCTTGGTTCGACTTTATTGGGAAATCGGACAATCCATTACCGAAAAACAACAAGAGGCGGGCTGGGGGAAATCCGTGGTGGAAAACCTTGCCAAAGATTTGCAAGCGGAATTTCCAGGAATGCGAGGGTTCTCGGCTCGTAATCTTTGGCTCATGGTAGATTTTTACTCAGAATTTCATGGAGTTGAATTTCTGCAATCATTGATTGCAGAAATTAGCTGGACACACCACATCATAATTTTATCTAAGTGCAAGGATAACCGGAAGAGGCAGTTTTATATTTTGGCTACGAAAAAATTTGGCTGGACATCCCGTGTGCTGAGCCACCAAATTGAAAACCGGAGTTTTGAAAAATACCTGCTGAACCAAACTAATTTCGATGAAACAGTACCTGAAAAATACAAAAATCAGGCAATTCTGGCCATTAAAGACCATTATAACTTTGATTTTCTGGAACTGGGAGAAGAGCATTCGGAACATGAATTGGAGATTGCACTCCTCCAAAATATTCGGCGATTTTTGCTGGAAATGGGACCAGACTTTTGTTTTGTCGGAAACCAGTACCGTCTGGAAATCGAAGGGAATGATTACTATATTGATCTGTTACTTTTCCACAGGCAGTTACAATCGCTACTTGCCATTGAATTGAAAATTGGTAGTTTCAAGCCGGAATACAAAGGGAAAATGGAGTTTTATCTCAATGTCTTGAATGATACCGTAAAACTACCTCATGAAAATGATGCCATTGGAATCATCATTTGTAAGGAAAAAAACCGGACTGTGGTTGAATATTCACTGAAATCATCGATCCATCCGATTGGGGTCGCCACATATAGTTTGAGTTCTGTACTTCCTGAAAACTTGCGCAATTTTTTGCCTGACAGTGCAGTCATTGCGGAAAGAATCGAAAATTTTTTCTGATTTTCAAATAGTTGACGCAGTGCGTCAACTAATTAATGAAAGTTGCGACCTGCTTGCTTTTCCCATGAAAAAACTAGTAGTTGACAGGCATTCCAACACAAGCCTGGCTTATTACCCGTTTGGACATCCGGCAGTTAAAGCAGCCGGTACAGGAGTTATCC
>JAYSZC010000298.1:0-4732 GCA_043738235.1 Lewinellaceae bacterium
GGGCGGCATAATTCCAGGTGTTCCAGGTCCTTTTTTCAGGCGGTATGGGCGCCAGGTCTTCACTGTACAGCGACGATGCGGAGTAGTCTTTTTCCGGCAAATCAAGGTCTTTATTCATTAAGTAGGTGTGCAAAATTAGTTAAAACTAAATCTTCTGTAACTCATTGATTTACATTGCCTTTTGCCCTTTGCAATTTTGCCCTTTTACTTATTCTTGGTAATATTTGTCGGCAATAGATATGGCTTTACTGATAATTTCCAGGCCCTCGTCAATCTGCGTTTCCGTAATGCAGAGTGGGGGAGCGGTGAATATCCAGTTCCAGCGCACAAAAGTAAACATTCCGTTGGCCTGCACGGCGGCAGCTACTTTACTTGTAATACCCATATCCTGGGGTTTGGCGTTCCAGGGAGCAATCGGTTCTTTGGTTTTGCGGTTTCTCACCAATTCAATACAACCCAATAATCCGGTATTTCTGAAATCGCCGATAGAAGGGTGTTTTTCCTGCAGAGTTTTCATTTTCGACTCCATGTAAGCGCCCATACGTGCTGCATTTTCCACCATACCTTCCTCTTCCAGCACCTGAATATTTTCCAGCGCCGCAGCGCAGGCCACCGCATGGGCTGAGTAAGTGAGGCCGATGGCCAAAAATTTGTCGTCGAAATGCCGGGCAATCGGTTCCGATACGATCATCGCGCCCAAAGGAATATAGCCGGAAGTGATGCCTTTGGCCATGCACATGATGTCGGGGACTACATCGTGATGTTCGCAGGCAAACCATTTCCCGGTGCGGCCAAAACCGCTCATCACCTCGTCGTCTATCAATAAAATGCCGTGCCGCTCTGCGAGTGCTTTTACTTTTTTCAGATAAAAAGGCGGGTATTTGAGGCATCCCGAAGATCCGGATTCGCCTTCGAATAAAATAGCGGCGATACTGTCGGGATTTTCATACATAATAACCTGTTCCAGGTTGCGCAGGGCCATTTCGCCACATTCTTCGAGGGAAGTTGTGTTCCAGGGACAGCGATAGAAATAGGGGTTTTCTACCCGGATAATATTGGGAATCTGTTGCGCGTCCATGGGGAAACGCCGCGGGTCGCCACTCGCGGTGATGGCGCCATAGGTGCCGCCGTGATAGGAACGATATTGCGTGATGATTTTGTGGCGCCCGGTGTACAAACGGGCCAGTTTGATCGCGTTTTCAATGGCTTCCGATCCACCTAAGGTGAAAAACGTCTTGCTTAGATTGCCGGGAGCCAACTCAGCCAGTTTCTTGCCCAATGCGCCCCTGGCTTCCGTTACCATGCCGGGGTGAACGTAACTCACCTCCTGCATTTGCCGCCTGACGGCCTCTGTGATGCGCTGGTTACCGTGGCCGATATTGACGTTCATCAACTGCGACGAAAAATCAAGGTAACGTTTGCCATCCATATCGTACAGGTAAACGCCTTCTGCGCGTTCGATCGCCAGCGGGTTCAGGCCCGACTGCTTGGACCAGGAAAAAAGGGTATGATCGAGGCTTGTTTGCACCATCTCCTGCCGATCCATTAATAGTGTGCTCATGGTGGTTAAATAGTTATCGGTTATTAGTTATCAGTTATCCGTCAGCTCATCCAGTTCGTTCTGGCCTCCGCATTCCATTTAATAGACGCTTTTTTATTCTGCGTCCAGAATTCAATAGAACTTTTGCCTGTGATATCACAAACGCCGAACTTGGAATCGTTCCAGCCGCCGAAAGGAAACGGTTCGCGCGGCACAGGCACCCCGATATTGACGCCAATCATGCCGGCGCTGGCGCGTTCCATCACCTCTTTGGCAAATCCGCCGTTTTCGGTAAAAATAGCGGCGGCATTGCCATAGGGAGACGCATTTTCAATAGCAATAGCTTCATCCAGGTTTTTGGCCCGAATGATGGCGATGACCGGTCCGAATACTTCTTCATGGGCGATTCGCATGTCGGATGTGACATAATCCACGATGGTCGGCCCCACATAAAAACCGCCTTCTTTATTGGGCACCACGGTGTTTCTTCCGTCGACCAATACTTTGGCGCCCGCCTGCTCCGCTTCGTTGATGAATGCTTCGATACGCGCCCGGGATTCTTTGCTGATGACCGCTCCGAGGTTTTCTCCCGGCACCAATTTGAGGGCTTCGTCACACATGCGGTCAATAATCGGCTGTACGCGATCGACGCCGATCATCACCGCCGCTGCCATGCAGCGCTGTCCCGCGCAACCCGACATGGAGGCCACCACATTGGAGGCCGTCATTTCCAGGTTGGCGTCGGGCATGACAATCAGGTGGTTTTTAGCGCCGCCCAACGCTACGCAGCGTTTCAAGTTTGAGGTGGCTCTGATGTAGACAATTTTGGCCACTTTAGTGGAACCCACAAACGTAACCGCCTGAATATCAGGGTGATCACAGATGCCTTCCACGATCTCCCGCCCGCCGTTCACCACGCTGAAAACACCGTCCGGCACGCCTGCTTCTTTCAATAATTCTGCCAGTCGCAATGCGCTGAGCGGTACTATTTCCGAAGGTTTCAGGATGAGGCAATTGCCCAGTACGAGGGCATTGGGAATCGTCCAGTTGGGCACCATATTCGGGAAGTTGAAAGGCGCGATAGAGGCAACGACACCGATTGGTTTGCGCTCTATCCGGCACTCCACGCCTCGGCTGACTTCCTGGATTTCGCTGCTGACGATCTGCGGCATGGAACAGGCAAATTCGCACAACTCGATACTTTTATCTACTTCCGCCCGTGCCTCATCCACGGTTTTTCCATTTTCAAGATGTACCAGTTCGGCCAGCGATTCCCTGTCGCGGATTAGCAGGTTCCTGTACCGGAAAATGTACTGGACGCGCTCTTTTAAGGTGAGCGCCGACCAGCCCTTAAACGCAATCCGGGCAGCCTGAACAGCTTCATCGAGTTCTGAATATGCAGAAAGCGGTACTGCTGAAATAACCTGTCCGTCGAGCGGACTGATTACATCTAATTTCCCGGAAGCAGATATCTGAAAACTGCCGTTGATGAAATTCAACACCTCGTCGGGTGTGTGCATGGATACAGACATACGATTGAATTTTTGAATAAAAATGGGGTGGTGAAAGTAATACTAATTTTTGGTTTATGTAATCGGCGAATCTGGCGCATCATTCCGGTTCAGAGGTTTTGAGCAAAAGGCCCGCACAACAGCCTGAAAGCGAAGCCTACAAACCATCAAACTATCAAACCACCCAACTTTTCAATCCACTCAAACATCATCAATCTTTCCTTTTTATGAAAAAACTACTGTTCTTTCTTTTGATTATCAGCCAGTCCGGCCTGGCGCAAACCGCTAAAATCATTAAAACCCAGGTAGATAAAGTCACTGTTTTTAACCGGGGCGCACAAATATTTGCCACAGAAAAAGTCAGCCTTCCGGTGGGCGCCACAGATCTGATTTTTGAAAATGTATCGCCCAAATTATTGCAACAATCCCTGCAGGCTAATGCGGGTGCAGAGGTGGTGGTCATGGATGTGCGCTACAACCTGAAATACGCGGTGGTGGAAAAGAAACCGGATGACCCCGCGCTCAAAAAACTGGAACGCGACCTGAAATCTGTACAGGATTCGCTGATAGAACTGGGTTTCCACATCAAAGGCTTCCAGAATCAGATCAATAATTTTACCACCGAACGCACCGTGTTGCTGGGCAACCGCCTGATGCGCGGCGAACTCCAGCGCGATTCGCTTGTCATTTTCCAGCAAAGTATCGATTTTTTGCGCCAGCGCCTGAACAACATTGATATGGAATTGCTCAAACTGGAACGCGAAAAATACAAATGGGATGCCTTGCGCAATGCGCTGTTGCAGCGCCAGAGCACTTTACAAACGCTGATTGCCGGCAACTTCGCGCCGCCTGAAGCCGATGCCCAACCTGTTTCGCAGGTGATTGTCACGGTTTTGACCGAACGCGCCGTCAACACCGATATTTCCATTAATTATTTTGTGGAAGAAGCCGGCTGGGTGCCTGCTTATGAACTCCGCGCGACCAACACCGGCACTGATATTGAACTCAAGCACCGGGCCGGCGTGTACCAAAACTCCGGTATCGACTGGAAAGATGTGCTGCTGACCCTGTCGACCGGTAATCCGAATGAATCGAGTGTAAAACCCGTACTGCCGCCTTTTGTACTGCAATATGAACAATACCTGGCACTCCAGAACAGGAAAATGGCCAAAGATGCCATGGCGTCGAAACCTCAGAGCGGAATGGTGCGGGCGGATGATTTGAAAGAAGCGGAAGAGTCCGCCGCCGACATTGACGGCGTTTATAATTATACCACTGTTACGGAAAACGCGCTTCGGGTAGAGTATGAAATCAACCTGAAATACACCATCGCTTCGGATGGACAATCGCACCAGGTGGTGATTCAGAACCGCAAAATTGCGGCGCAATACAATTACTCCGTGGTACCTAAATTGGATCCCGATGTATTTCTCATGGCGCGGCTGACGGACTGGGAAGACCTGAACCTGGTGCCGGGTACTGCAAGGATATATTTTGACGGCTCTTACGTGGGGCAAACAGCCATCAATCCCAGCAGCACCAATGATACCTTGTTGCTTAATTTGGGCCGTGACAAAAGTATCGTCGTGAAACGTGTCAAATTGAAGGATAAATCCAGGGAAAAGGTGCTAAACGAGAACAGGGTAGTCACCAAAACCTTCGAAATCACCATTCGAAGCAC
>JAYSZC010000299.1:0-4729 GCA_043738235.1 Lewinellaceae bacterium
TCGCAAGTGTACGAAAATATCATTACGCACCCGTGCAAATGCACAAAACATTGACAGCCGGGAAACAGAAACATCTATCTTTGCTTGTATGATGAAGGATATTAAAATGCGCGTTTTGAATGATGAATCAAAATCTCTACATATTCAAAAACGCTACACTACCGCCTGTTTGCTGCTCTGTTCTCTGGCGTTGATGTGCTGCCGGCAAAGTGAAAAGAAACCTGCATTATTCCAGCTGTTGCGAAAGGAAACAACCGGCCTGCAATTTGAAAATGTACTCCGTCAGAGCGCCGAGTTCAATGTATTCAATTATATGTATTTTTTCAACGGTGGCGGTGTCGGCGCAGGTGATTTTAACAACGACGGGCGGGTTGACCTGTATTTTACCAGCAATATGGGACCCAATAAAATGTTCCTGAATGAAGGTAATATGAACTTCAAAGACATCAGCGAACAGGCCGGAATAGCGGGCATGGAGGGATGGACATCCGGGGTCAGCATTGTGGATATCAACAACGACGGACTGCTCGATTTGTATGTTGGGCAAATCGGCGAATACCAGAGCATCAAAGGGCGCAATCAACTTTTTATCTGTAAAGGCATCGAAAACGGCGTGCCCCGCTATGAGGACGAAGCCATTTATTACGGCCTCGATTTGAAAGGTTTTTCTACCCAGGCAGTTTTTTTCGACTATGACCTGGACGGCGACCTGGATATGTTTCAACTCAACCATTCTCTGCATCAAAATGGCACTTTCGGGCCAAAAAAGGCATTTGAAGGCAAAATACATCCTTTGTCCGGCGATAAATTACTGCGCAATGACACGGGCAAATTTGTCGATGTGACAGCCCAGGCAGGGATTATCAGCACCGTTATCGGTTACGGACTGGGTATTGTGACCGGCGATGTCAACAACGATGGATACCCGGATATTTACATCGGCAATGACTTCCACGAAAACGACTACCTGTACCTCAATCAAGGAGACGGCACTTTTAAAGAAGCCGTGACCGATGCCATGATGCATACCAGCCAGTTTTCCATGGGCGTCGACATGGCCGATATCAACAATGACGGCTGGAGCGACATTATTTCGCTGGATATGCTGCCGGAGGATCCGTTTATCCTGAAAAGTTCGCTGGGAGAAGACAATTACAGCCTGTACCAATACAAACTGGGGCACGGCTATCACAACCAGTATACCCGCAATAACCTGCAACTCAACAACGGCGACGGTACTTTTAGCGAAATCGGCCTGTTTGCCGGCATTGCCGCCACGGACTGGTCGTGGTCGCCCTTATGGATGGATTTTGACAGCGACGGATATAAAGACCTGTTTGTCAGCAATGGTATTCCGCGCCGCATGAACGACATCGACTTTGTAAAATTTCAGGAAGACAGGGGACTGCAACTGAAAGAAAACTCCACCCGGAGCGTGGAGGAAAAAGAACTGGAGGTGGTGGAGAAAATGCCCCGGGTCAAATTGCCAAACAAACTTTTTCGCAATACCGGCAGCTTACATTTCGACGACCTGACAGATCAAATCGGAGCCGCTACCACTTCTTTTTCCAACGGCGCGGTGTATGCTGATTTGGACAACGACGGCGACCTGGACATGGTGGTCAACAACCTGGAAGACGAACCTTTTATTTACAAAAACCTGCTCCGCGAAAACAATCTCGCTTCTGCCTCTTTTCTTTCTTTCAAGTTCAAAGGGCAGCCGGAAAACACCCACGGCATTGGGGCTAAAATATTGATTTTCAAGAAAGACGGAAGTCTTCAAACCGAAGAATTCTACCCGGTTCGGGGGTATCAGTCGAGCGCGCACACCCCACTTTTTGTCGGTGTCGGCGATGCTGCCGGCATTGATTCTGTCGTATGTATTTGGCCGGACCGCAGTTGTCAGCGGGTTTCAAATCTGCAATTCAACACAACCCAAATCCTTCAATGGCAGGCAGGCCTTCCATTGGCAGACTTTGCAAAAATTTATCCCCGTAAAACAACGGCCTTTCACTTTTCAGATGAAACGGCAAGTTCAGGTTTGACTTTTCAACACGTGGAAAATCCTTTTATCGAGTTCAACCGCGAAACCCTGATCCCCAATATGGTTTCGACGGAAGGCCCGGCGCTGGCGGTTGGCGATGTGAACGGCGACGGTCTGGAAGATGTGTTCTTCGGCTCTTCCAAACGCGAACGCAGCGCCTTGTACCTGCAAATACCCAATGGCCGTTTTGTGCTCCAGACGCCCGCAGCCATTGTTCAGGACAGCGTTTTTGAAGATGTGGACGCGGTTTTTGCCGACCTGGAAAACGATGGCGACCTCGATCTGGTCATTGCAGCCGGCGGCAATGAATTCCGTGGAAAGGACGAACCCATGAAACAACGCGCTTACCTGAACGACGGAAAAGGCGCCTTCAGCCGAACCGACCCCTTCCCCACCCTTTTGATGACGGCATCCTGTGTTTTGCCCTGCGATGTGAACGGCGACAGCCTGACAGACTTCTTCTTCGGTGGCCGCGCTGTCCCCTGGAATTACGGGATCACGCCCAACTCCTACCTGATGCAAAACATGGGGAATGGTCGATTTGAAGAAGTCAGCCAAAAAATTGCGCCCGGTCTGACAGACGTCGGTTTGGTCAAAAACGGTTTCTGGAGCGACCTGGACGGCGATGGAGACCAGGATCTGCTGCTTGCGCTGGAATGGGATGTGCTGACGGCTTTTATCAATAACAACGGAAAATTGGAGAAAAAGCCGCTGGAAACCGGAAAAGGCTGGTGGAATTTTGTGCTTCCTTATGACTTCGACGGCGACGGCGACGTGGATATTCTGGCCGGCAATACCGGCAAAAACAGCCGTCTCAAACCAAGCGTGCAGGAACCTGTGCGTATGTACACCTATGATTTTGACGCCAATGGACAAGTAGAACAAATTTTGACGTATTACCTGAAAGGCCGGGAAATACCTTTTGCCAACCACGAAGAAATGATGAAGGCGTTACCGGTTTTAAAGAAAAAATACCTGCTTTCGAAGAATTTTGCCAAAGCCTCTATTGCGGAACTTTTTGGCAAAGAAAAATTAGATAAAGCAGTACTGCGGCAAGCCGATACTTTTGAAAGTATTTATTTTGAAAATAAGGGGCAGGGTTTCACTTACACAGCCCACCCTTTGCCCGACGCGCTTCAATTCAGCACCCTGAATGCCGCTGCGCTCCAGGATCTCAACGGCGACGGCAAAAAAGAGGTAATCCTGGGCGGAAATTTTTATGAATGTAATATTGAAATGGGGCGGTATGACGCTTTTTACGGAAAAGTACTGTCCATCGGCGCCAATGGGCAAATGACAGTATCGCCACTGGGAGCGCTGCGCGTCAAAGGCCAGACGCGGCGCATCGAGCCGCTGCATATCAGAGGAAAACCCTGCCTGGTTTTTGCCAGAAACAATGCCCCGGCAATGGTAATCGTGGCCAAAAACACAGGGAAAAAAGAAACTGAACTACTACGTTGAATTACCAACATAATAATTTTTTTACCACAACGGACACAAAGTGGTAAAAAATATTATCTGTGGTAAAGAATATTATCTCAGTGTTTTGAAAAAATGCCT
This sequence comes from Lewinellaceae bacterium, assembly GCA_043738235.1. Classification (GTDB taxonomy): domain Bacteria; phylum Bacteroidota; class Bacteroidia; order Chitinophagales; family Saprospiraceae; genus M3007. The sequence continues at coordinate 3,605 of JAYSZC010000299.1, forward strand.
TGTAACTTTTCTGTTTAGGATTCCGTCTTGTTTGTATATCACAGTTTGTTCACATATTTAGACACCGATGCTATGAAAAAAAGATTCCTCCTGTTGTCGGCCCTGTTGCTGACGACCATGTTTTTGCACGCCCAAACGGATGCGCTCAACTCCTTTGTGGAGAAGTATAAAAACGAACCGGCATTTTCCTTCGCATTTATAAGCAGGGAACTTTTCGATGTTACCATAAAGACCGACGTATCGGAAAAAGACTGGAAGAAAGTAAGACAGGTGGTCAAAAACATCGGAAGCCTGCGCATTCTGGCGGCAGATAGTATTGTTAATGGTGTCGAATTATACAAAGAAGCGTATGAATTGATTCCCGCTGATGAATTCAGCGAACTGGTGTCGATACGCGACGGACAAACCTCGGTACGGATTTGGGTCAAAGACGAAGCGGATACGGTTACCGATCTGATCATGTTGGTAGGCGCTCCAGAGGATTTTGTGCTCATCCGTTTTTCGGGCAATATCGAACTGGGCAATATTACCTCTCTCGCAGCGCTCCTCGATTCGGATGAAGTGGACGACCTGATTCAAACGAGCAAAAAAGCCGAAATTGATTTTCAGGTAAGTCCTAACCCCAGCAACGGCGATTTCAATATCCGGTATCAGGAAACCGGCGATGCGCCTGCTACGCTGACGCTGATCGACCAAAATGGCCGTCCGGTCTCTACCCTACAACTTTCCGGCCAGTCCGATGAAAAAGTCAGAATGGGTCAATTACCCGCCGGATTTTATTGGCTGCAATTACAGACGCAGAAAGGAAAAGTGGGTGTAAAACAGGTGCAAATCGTGCGGTAAATTTTAAGAGAATGTAAGTGGGTGTCTCCTAAGCATCGACATCCGAAATGGTGCAAATTTTTATTTCGTTTTCGCTACCAGAAACATGAGTCATCCCTAATTTTGGAATGCCTTCAAACCCGAGTGGATTCGACGGTAGCACGGCCTTCAGGCCGTCGGGATAGCGCCTTTTAAGGCGCTTGGAACGGGCTAAATCGGGCATAAATGCCCTTTTCCCGACGGCCTGAAGGCCGTGCTACCCTCGAATCCGCCCTGCTTTCAAGGCATTCCCGAAATTCGGGA
>JAYSZC010000300.1:0-4728 GCA_043738235.1 Lewinellaceae bacterium
ACGCCACTGGAACCCGGTGAGACCCGCATTCTCGAAGCGTATCTTACCATTTCACCGGCCATAGCAGGCGACGTGCCGATAGTGACCGGGATCACAGAAACGCTGGATGAAGACGGTACGACCGTACTGCGCGCCGATACTTTTTTTTACGAGGTTCCGGTGCTCTGCTCTTTTGATCCGAATGATAAGCTGGTGCATGTGAGCGAGTTACCGCCCAATTATGCAGTTGACAGCAGTCTTTTGATTTACACCATCCGTTTCCAGAACACCGGAAATTTTATGGCTTTCAACATTCGGGTGCGCGACACACTCGACACAGCGCTGGATTGGAGCAGTTTTGAGCCGCTGGCAGCCAGCCACTCCTATTTTTCCACACTCGATACAACAACAGGCGTTGCGCAGTTCGATTTTCCGGACATTCGTTTAGCCGACAGCACCAGCAACGAACCGGAAAGCCACGGGTTTGTTGCCTTTTCCATCCGGCTGAAACCGGGTTTGTCGCCCGGCTCCAGTACCCGCAACCGCGCCGGTATTTATTTTGATGTAAACGCGCCAGTGATTACCAACTGGGCGGAAACTAAAGTGCGCCAACTGGTTTCCACGCGCCCTACTCCGGCAATACCTGCTATCAGGATTGCACCCAATCCGGCGGTGGAGGTTTTGACGGTATTTTTTCCTGAAAAACTTGTTGCTGACGCTCGGGTGCAGGTTTATGATTTGCGCGGGCGCCTGGTGCTGGAAAAACATGTTTCCGGCGACCCGGAGGCTTGCACGCTGGATGTGTCTACACTACCTGCGGCGGCTTATTTGTTAAAAATCAATGGGAAAGACAGGGCAGTGGGCCAGGCGTTTTTTGTAAAAATTTAATGGTAGCACGGCCTTCAGGCCGTCGGTAAAGCGCCGTTTACGGCGCTGTATCGAAATTTGCGGCCATAAATGGCCTTGTACCGACGGCCTAAAGACCGTGCTACCATCCCATCACCTCAATCACTATTAAAAAATGACCTTTAAACATAAAATTCTCCTCCTTGCTTTTTTCATCGCACTTGCGCCGGTGCTAAACGCGCAATTTGCGCCGGCGAAATTCGTCCACCTCGACACGCTGGCCACCGCCGGAGCGAACTGCCATTACCTGGATTGGGACGGCGACGGCGACACGGATATTCTGTTTACAGCCGAAAAGCCGGATCAACCGTATTCCTATAACCTGATGCTGGTTTGGATGGAAGGTGATGGTGCAGGCCATTTTTCATCCCCCCAGGTCTGGGAGGCGGCGGTGTACCGTGAATTCTTTTTGGGCGACATGAATGGCGACGGCTCGCCGGATCTCGTTTTTCACCCGGAGAACAGTCAAAATGTAGTCTGGAGGGCTAATCTGGGCGGAGTCCCCGGTGGCCTTGTACCAGTCTCTGCCGATTCTTATTTCATTGTCGCGGTGCTGGACTGGGACGGCGACGGCGACAACGATGTGGTGGAACACGGCCGCTGGGTCGAGAATGCGGGGCTGGGTTTTTTCGTCAATTACCACCCGATTGTTACACAAAACTTCTATTATGGTCCAATTGTCGACCTGAATGCCGACGGGCGACTGGATATGTTGTGCAGCCCTGCGACAGGTACGCTTCAATTGCTTCGGCAGGATCTGGACGGCGCTTTCGTTGATTCAGTCGTCATTGATCAACTGCCCTATTCCATAGATCAAATATTTGCGCTGGACATAGATATGGACAATGATTTGGACGTGCTGGTTTATTACACTGACGCACTTAACCGGAAAACCTGTTCCTGGTATACAAACAATGGCACAGGGTTGTTTGGAACGCGCACGGATATTTTTGACCCGGCTGTTCAAAGCCTGGTTGTGCAACAAATAGCCCCGGTAGATGTAGATAGCGACGGCTTGCCCGATATTCCATGCTCGATTTACGATACTGTAGAACAAAGAGCATACATAGCCTGGTTTCATAACCTCGGTGGCGGGCAGTTTGATCTACAAACCACCGGTTTATTGAGTAGTACCGATTTTATTAAAGTGCAGGACATTACCGGCGATGGCGCAAAAGACATACTGTTTAACAACGGCGCATTATTGGTGGCCGTAAACCTGGGAAATAATACCTATGCGGAAACGGCCAGCATTTACCCCCACGCTGCGGGCGCCATCTCGATAAGTGCTGTGGATGCCGATACCGATGGTGACCTGGATATTTGTTTTGTTGCCGGGTTAACCGGCAATGTCGGCTGGTGGCCGAATGACGGAGCGGGTAATTTTGGCGCTCCGCAACTGTTTGACCGCGTTTATGAATCCTATGCGTATATCGCCCCCACGCCCTTTTCTTGCGCGGACCTCAACGGCGACGGCTGGAACGATTTTATTCTACATACAGGCTCTTTAGCCTATGTCTGGCTGGCGACAGGGGCTGGGCAATTCGCTGCGCCGGATACATTCCCCATGTCCGACCCCCTTCTTAGCTACCCTCAACTGGCCGCTGCTGATGACGACGGCGACCTCGATATCGTTGGCGCGAACCAGGATACGAGCATCTGGTACCCGAACGACGGTAACGGGGTGTTTGGTCCGGTGATAGGCAACATTCCTGCTTCTTATGATGATGCGAGTGACTGCTACGGCGATCTGGACGGTGACGGAGACAAGGAAATTCTTTACCACACTTATGACGGCCCCGGGTTTTCCAGCTCGATTTATTGGAAATCCAATTTAGGAGGAGGTATGTATGGGCCGAAACAACTCGTTGTCTATTACCCGAACCAGGTGGCGCAGATATATATTGCAGATCCCTGCGCCCGCGATATGGACAACGACGGAGATATGGACGTTATCATCGCCACCGGCAGTTGGTATGAAAACGACGGCGCAGGCCATGGCTGGGCGCCACACGAACAGTATTATTATCCCGGGGTCAATAGTTTTATTTTACCTGCCGATTTTGACAACGATAGTGACTGCGACATTTTTTTAGTCAATAACGCAGGCAGTTTCAACTTCCCTCCCATTCCCAATATCGCGATTTTGTTGGTCAACGACGGTACCGGCGGTTTCCCTGTATTTGACTGGGTGACGGAAATATCGGATTGGCAGTCCATCTCCGCTACAGCGGCAGACCTGGACGATGACGGCGACCTGGATGTATTATTCACCCGCCAGGGCGTTGTCGGCTGGCTGGAAAATGTAGCGGCTGTTCCGCCCATCCAGGCTCGCGTTTTTTTTGATGAAAACGGCAACGGCGTACAGGACAGCGTCGATGCACCATTGACCGGCGTCGGAATCCGCCTCGATCCGGGCGCAATCGTTGATTTTACAGACGAGCAGGGACTGGCCCGATTTTTCGTGGATACAGGCTTTTATCAAATCACTTACCTGCCCGACGATTGCCGCTTATTGAGCACAGATTCAGCGACTTACCAGGTGGAGATGCCCTATCCAGGCCCGGCGCGGGTATTCGGCTTTCGCCCGGACTCCACGCAGATCGGTATCGAAGCCAGGCTCGCCAGTGCGCCGACGCGTTGCGGATTCGCAGTGCCGTTTTGGGCTGCTGTGTCCAATACAGGTTGCATCCCGAAACCGGCCACTTTCGCACTCCGACTCGGTGCTTTGGCGGGTTTAGTGGCTGCCGACCCGCAACCGGATACCATACAGGGCGACACGCTTACCTGGCTATGGACAGACCCGTTACTGCCGGGTGAAACGCGTTATGTGTATCTCGAGTTGCAAATGCCCGGCCCCGATCACCTCGGCGAAACGCTGCAACTCACTAGCCTGGCCTGGCCTACGGACATTCCGGATCTGATCGACACCCTGGTATTTGGTTCGGTCATCAACTGCGCCTATGACCCCAACGACAAATTAGTCAACTTCCCCATCGTGCCGACCGACTATGCCCCTGCGACTTCCGAGCTGGTGTACACCATTCGTTTTCAAAATACCGGTACAGATACTGCTTTCATAGTGGTGGTGCGCGACACCCTGGATGCGCTGCTCGACTGGAATACGTTCCGACCGCTCGAGGCGAGCCACCCTTTTGAAGCCGGCATAAATCTCAGCACCGGCACAGCGGTTTTTCAATTTGAACATATCCTCTTACCGGATAGCAATGTGAACGAAATAGCGAGCCACGGCTACGCGCAATTTGCCATCCGGCTCAAAAGTGGTCTGGAGCCAGGCACGAAAGTGTTTAATACAGCTGCCATTTATTTCGACTTCAATGCGCCGATTTTCACCAATGCGGTTGAAACGAAGGTACAGGCGCCGGTGTCTGTTTCGCCGGGACCGGGGCCGAAGTGGCCGGTGTCCGTTTTGCCCAATCCGAACGATGGCGACTTCTTTGTAGAAATACCCGAACCGGCAACGCCCGGCATGGCGTTCCGCGTCCTCGATCTTAGCGGGCGGTTCATATTGGAAAAACAGATGATTACAGGTAGTATGCGACAGTCCGTCCAAGCGGGCGCTTTGCCGGCAGGCATGTACTTCCTGCAAGTCGTTTCGGCAGGCCGGGTGCTCGCCGTGGAAAAACTTATAAAACTATAAGTAAAAGAGCAAAATTGCAAAGGGCAAAAAGCAATGTAAATCAATGAGTTACAGAAGATTTAGAACTAACTGATTTTGCATACCTACTTAAGTATATCAGGCAAAATAGTTTAGATTAAATTCTTTGCAAATGCTTGATTATGAACACTGATAACCAATAACTAATAACGGATAACTACTTA
>JAYSZC010000301.1:0-1937 GCA_043738235.1 Lewinellaceae bacterium
CGCTGCGTGGGCGAGTCCGGCGTGATCAGATCGGGATGCGCCGCTTCCAGGGCTTCGAGTTGTTTGTACAACTGGTCGTACTCGAAATCGCTGATTACCGGGTCATTCTGTACATAATATTTCCATTCATGGAAACGCAACACCTGTTGCAAATCCTCGACAAGCTGGGCATGATCGCCTTCAAAAAGGGACGCCTGCGGACTCAGCAATTGTTTGGATAGTTCGTAAAGTTTGCGCTGGAGCGAAGCGGAATACATAACAAGAGGTGAGAAGTGAGAGGTGAGAAGTGAGAGGGTGGCAATCAGGCAAATCCTATAATCCTGTTAATCAAGGTCCAGAAATCCTCGTAATCAAGGTCCAAAATCGTGTAAATCAAAGTCAATCGCGGTGCAGTTCCAGCAATGCCACATTTTCAATATGATGCGTATGGGGAAACATATCCACCGGTCGCACCTTCAGCACCGCGTATTTTTCAGAAAGCAGCTGCAGGTCGCGGGCCTGGGTGGCCGGATTACAACTGACATACACGATGCGCGGAGCAGCCAGATCGAGCAAAAAACGCACGGCTTTTTCGTGCATGCCCGCGCGCGGCGGATCAGTAATCACCACATCCGGGCGACCATGACGCTCGGCAAACTCCGGCGACAGGACATTTTTCACATCTCCGGCGTAAAAAATGGCGTTCTCAATCCCGTTCAGGCGCATATTTTCCTCCGCATCTGCAATAGCCTCCGGTATTTCCTCGATGCCTACCACCTGGCGGCATTGGCGGGCCAGATACAAAGCGATGCTTCCGGTACCGGTGTAGAGGTCGTACACGTTTTCGCGGCCCGTCAGTCCGGCGAATTCGGCGGTCACGTCGTACAGGTTTTTGCCTTGTTGCGAGTTGGTTTGAAAAAACGATTTCGGGCCGATTTTAAACTTCAGATCGCCCAACTGCTCCACCACATATCCTTTCCCAAAATACGTGACCATCTCCAGATCGAACATGGAATCGTTGAGTTTGGTATTGACCGTATAGACCAGCGTGGTCATTTGGGGAAATTTTTCCAGAATCGCATCCAAGTAGCGGGTAATGACTTCCATGTCATTTTTGGCAAAACTCACCAGCAGCATCAGTTCGCCGGTGGTGGTGAGTCGCACCATCAGGTTGCGCAAAATGCCCGTATGTCTGCGCATATCGTAAAAAGAAAGTCCCTGCTCGAAAGCGATCGCCCGGCAGGTATTGCGCAGTTCATTGGAGGGTTCGGCCTGCAGCCAGCACTTTTGAATATCGATGATTTTGTCAAAAAAACCGGCCTTGTGGAAACCCAGTGCATAATCATCCGGGCCTTCGGGTTTGGGCGCTTCGGGATCAGGATTCATTTCCGATTTGCTGCGCCAGCGGCGGTTGGCAAAGCCGAATTCGAGTTTATTTCGGTAAAAAGTGGTAGCCGGCGCGCCGAGAATAGGCAGAAACTCGCCAATGTCCACTTTGCCGATACGGCGCAATGCGTCTTCTACCACCTGTTGTTTGTGGCGAAGTTGGGCTTCGTAGGTCAGGTTTTGCCATTTGCAGCCGCCGCACACATCGAAATGTTGGCAAAAAGCCTCGATCCGGTCGGGCGAGGGCTGCACGATGCGCTCGACCAGCCCTTCCGCAAATCCACCTTTTTTTTTCTGTACAAACACATCCACCACGTCGCCTGGTACAGCGCCTTCCACAAAAATGGCCAACCCTTCCGCCGTTCGGCCCACTCCTTTGCCCCGGTCGGCAATGCCATGAATGGCGACATCGGGTATTACAATATGCTTCTTTGCCATTTTCTGAAAACTTGGACGGCAAAGGTAGTAAATGCTACCCGACTCCCCGACCAAATCCCGGTAGCACACCTTTCAAGGTGTCGGGACAAGGCCATTTATGGCCGTTCAAGGCACTTGGAACGGGCATAAATGGC
>JAYSZC010000302.1:0-4718 GCA_043738235.1 Lewinellaceae bacterium
ACATCAGAGGTAAATGAAAATCTGTTTAAATCCGTGTCCCATCCGTTCAATCCGTGTGCCATTCTACTTTATCAATTTGAAAATCAAAGAAATATGCGCCACTTCCTGCTCTTCATATCTGCTTTTGTGGCCTTTTCGATCTCGGCTCAACAGCCGCTCGAAAATCGCCGGCATTATTACCCCAGCCGTAATTTTTTAGAAAACGCCAATGAAAATTGCTTCGAGGCAACCCGCCGCGAAGCAGACCGGGCATTCGACCAGCGCTGTTGGGATGATGCCAGCCTCCTGTACCGCGCTGCCAAAAACTGCGCGGATGCCGATCAGCAACGGCGCCAGGAAATGAGCGACCGACTGGATGTCTGCCGGGCAGCGGCAGAACTGGAACTCATCAACCGCGAGCGACATGCGATTGCGGCCAACCGGGCAGACGACGCCCACGCGCTGCTTCGAAATGCCGACCGGTCGCTGGCTTATCGGATGGCGGATTTTGCCAATAATTATATCGCACCACCCGGCGAGGACAACCCGGACTGTCAGCAGGCCATGTTCGATGCCTGGTACCCTTCTCCGGCTGTGACGGGCATTGGCGACCGCTATGATCCTGTTCAGGTGCCATTTTGTTATCAATTGGGCGAAAACCTGGGCAGTAATGTGACCGTTCGTTTTGCCGGTACAGGCAAACAAAAAATGATTTATACCTTTTCCGGCTCTCGCCACCTGCTGTATAGCTGGAATGCGCAGACGCTGGAACCCAACGAACCGGCGCCTATCGACCCTGCCATGACTGGTTTTGAAGTAGCCCCTGACGGCAATACTTTTTTATTTTATTCCGATAGAACATTGCTTTTCTGGCGCAAGGGGAAGGAATTGTACCGCCTGAATGTACCGCATATCCACGATTTTTGTTTTGATAAAGAAGGAGACGAATTTTTCCTGTATGATTCGACGGAAATGAAAATTGACGTATTGGATCTGCGGGAAGCTTACATGGGCTTGAATAGTAATAAAATACAAAAACAGCGCAAAATGGAGGAATTACGCCCCCCTCCAACTTTCCGGCCCTGGATAACGGGCGTTGCCCCCGGTATACTCGATTTTGCCGTTTCCGATGGCGATATCTGGCTGGGTTACCGTGACAGTATCGTTGTATTGCACAAAACGGGTCCCGGCAAACCCTGGAAGCGTACCCGTAGTATCCGGCAGGAGGCATTGCTTCCCAATGGCATCATAACAACCGCGCCGTTTCTGCGTCTGATCCCCGAAAGGAACCTGGCTTTTTATGCAAATGATACGGCCTGTATGCTGATTGCCCTGCCGAACAAGGATACAGCATCGCCTTCCCGAATGAAGATGGCCGGTTTCCCACTTGCAATCCCCGCGCTCAGCGGCCATACTGCCACCCTGAAGTCGGATTCTTATATGCACACCGGTAAAATTCAGGTTTACAACAATGCCGGCGCGCCGGCGTACTTCAGTGCAGTACAGGAAATGGAATATTATCCCTTCATGTCCGGCGCACTGGATCCCGAAGGAGAATGGCTGATTGTCCCAGCGGCGCGCGGAACGCTGCATTGCTGGCGTTTGGAAAACAGCCAGCAGAATATTTTCCACAAATTTTCGATAGGTTCGCAGTATGTCGCAGACATCAGCCCTGACGGGCGCAGTTTTATTTCCAATACACACAATGAGTTACGGGTGTTTGACTGCCTGCAGCCGGGGAAGGCGCTGGGTGATCCGGTGAAAGTATCCATCCACGCTATGCTGGACGCGCCCCATGATGTCATGTCCAACCATTGGGTAGCCAGTCCTGTTACGATGTCGGGTGATTCTATGCTGGTTTGGAACTGGGAGACCGGTAAACAATGGATTTTCGCACAACCCGGTTTGGTCAGTTCACCGGTTGTGGCATTTTCCTCGGATGAACAGTATCTGGCTGCCGCACATTCAGACGGACAAATCCGGGTTTATCGGCTGTCCGACGGACAGTTGGTGAAAACGCGGTCATTTACCGGGGAGATTCGTGAGATGGCGTTTGTCCCAGGCAGCAACGAACTGATCGTCCTGCAAGTCAATACTTCCGACTACGATTATTCTGAAAAAACAGTGCTGCGCATCATCCACCCTTTGCGGGATGACTACAAACAACGAACGGTGCGTTTGCATGAATACAACATCAGTCTGCTGGCCGTTTCCGATCAGGGTGAGTATATGGCGGTATCTGACAGGCAGGATATCCGAATTTATGACCTCCAAAATCTGACGGATGAAATGTCGCAGATTCTTCCCACCGGTGAAGGAGGAAGCCCGGGTTCAACCGCCGATATCAGAGCCTTTCGATTTGATCCGGATGGTGAGTCTTTAGTGACGTCGTATAGCGATCAAAGTGTTGTTTTCTGGAATATTTTTACCGGACAGGCTAATTTCAAACTGCAAGCGCCGGCAGAAGCAACCTTTATGCTTTTTGACAAGGTGCGGATCATACCGGAAGGGAACCTGCTCTGTTTGCTTTCCCCAAATGACGGTCTGCTGATTCGCAGCCTCGATCCGTCAGCCATCCGCACTGCGATACAACCTCCTCATCATCAACTGATTGCATTCAGCCCCGACCATATCAGAAAATATAACCTGGATCAGGCTTTGAATTATCCGGGTAATTTCGAGCGTTTAGCCAATTCCGGCGACATACCGCTGATCAATGCTTTTTTCAATTATTATTTCCAGCAGGCAGGCGCCAGCAGCAATATCGACCGGGTAAGCGAGTACTGCGACCGCGCATTTGTGCTGTATGCACAATTGGACACGGCCACCCAACGCGAATTGCAGACCACCATGCTGGTGACGTACGAAAATTACCTCTGGAAATGGCTGATCCGCGACCGGCCGGACAAAGCGGAACAGGTGCTGCAACACCTCAATAAGCAGTTTAACAAACCCCTTATCGGAGTGCTGGCGGAAGCGCATACGGCCCTGTTGCGCGGCAACCCTGACGACCTGCGCCGGGCCGTTCGTTTGTATGCCGAGTGGGCTATCCGCATGGACGAATCAAGTGAACCCGGCTTGTATTTCGATGCGAGCCTGCGACCCGTTTTTGACAAATTTGTGCAACTGGCGGAGTTTGAACTCATCGACGACAAACAAATTGATTGCCTGTGCGGCATGTTTGGCGAGTGGTGGAATTTCAGCTTGTGTACCAATCGGGCGAAAAATGCAGCTATTGTTCCTTTCGACCCTGAAATGCGCCTGCGTTGGGATATTTATAAAAAATTGTACCTAACATCCCAAACGGAGCGCTTTGCCGAACGCGTCCGGTTGTTGCAGGACGCGCAGGACGATGTCCGCCTGCTCTCCAGACAAAAAGCAAGCCTGGCACGCCTGCAAATGGAAAAAGTGATCCACCGAATGGGAGAAGTGTACCTGGCGTGGGCGAGATTTGAACAGGGCAATATGCGGACGGAACAGTTGTGCCGGCAGGGGATTGCGCTGATGGAAGGCATCGGAGCCTTTCAACAACAGGAGCAAGAACGGCTTGAAATCCTGGCTTTTTTATACCAGGAACTGGCCAATTACCAGTTTAACAAAGACCAGTTCGACGCGGCCCTCGGCAGCTGTCAGAAGGGTTACGAAGCATCTTACCGGATGTGGCAGATGACAACCGACACCTTTGATTTGCGGCGCTATGCAGACGAATTGCTCGGCAATCAGCTGGCTTTACTGGGAAACATACAACTGATGCGCGGCGACTTTGCAACTGCCCGTACCGCTTATGAGGAGGCGAATAATATACTAACCCTGGGACTCAATCCTTATTTCACCGCCCATATCGAACTGCTGGAAGATAAGGAAATCGAAGCTTTACTCAGTTACGGCAGCATCCTCTCAACCGAGCAACTTGGCAATGTTGTGTATGATCTGGAACGGCTGGCCGACAGGTACCCGGACAAAAAGGATTCGATTTTGCAGTTTATTCCCCGCCTGAGGACAGCCTGGCTGGCCAATCACCCGCGTTCCAACGGCGTCGAGGCGGACTACCGTTATGCACGCCTGCAAACGATCCGGGAAGCCCATTTTAAACGCTACGACCGGGCGTTGTACTGGACCAATGAAGTACTACGCCACGTCGATCAAATGGTTCAAAGCAAAAATACGGCATACAACTGGGGCGAAAACTGGGCTGACGCTATTCTGAACCAGACGTATTATTTGCTTTTTAACAGCGTACAGGATACCTCGCTGTATTCAAAAATAATAGACGTGTCGCTCGCAGCGGAAAAAAGAGCAGAGGAAGAAGGAGGCGGAGATTTGTTGTACGAATCCGCTAAATATTTTAAAACCAATATGGCGCATGCTTACTTGTTGCGCAACCAGCCGGGCGACCAGACCCGCGCCGTCGCGGCTTATCTCCAGTTTCTGGAACTGGATGCAGCCAAAACCGGCAGTTTCTGGGATGTATTGCAAAAGGATTTCAGGGATTTGCATGATGCAGGCATTAAATGGCCCGACCTGAAAACGGTGATCGGGCAAATTAAACCGGCGTATATTACTTTGTCGGAAGAAGAATGGCGGGAAATGGGGGTAGGGGTAAGATGAACCTTGGATTTTCGCGCTTACGCGCTCGTAGGAATAATGGGGACGGATAACACGGATCGGGCGGATTTACGCGGATTTTTCCGCTTTAGAGTTGACAGAGATCAAATATGCTTATTTTTAGAAAAAGCAGG
>JAYSZC010000303.1:0-1933 GCA_043738235.1 Lewinellaceae bacterium
TCCTGCGGATTTCCCACCGGTTATTTGTCATTTACGCGCTCATTGGCGACTGTGGTACGCTATTTGCAATGTATACGACAATCCTTTGATTGTCAGGTACTGATCGTACGGGTATCTTTGTTTAATCTCATTTTCTCCAAATATTAAAAAGGCACTTGTGAAGGAATTTTTGACATCTCTGCGTTTTTTTATTATCGTATTTAGCTTGCTCCAGGCATCCTTTCTGGCGGGGCAGGACATTCATTTTTCGCAATTCAGCAATTCGCCCCTCAACCTCAATCCCGGCCTGACAGGCGTATTTGGCGGTGACATGCGTTTTGTAGGCAATTATCGAAGCCAATGGCGCAGCGTTCCTGTGCCTTACACAACGTTTTCGGGCAGTGTCGAAAATAAAATTTATTTCACGAAGGGGAAATACGACCGCTTTCTGACCGGTTCGCTCTTCCTGAATTACGACAAACAGGGCAGTCTGCACCTCACGTCGATGCAAATAGGTATTCCGATAGCCCTGACTTTGCCTACCGGTAAAAACAAATTCCTGACCCTCGGCGCTACGCCGGCGTTCGGGCAAAGGGCCTTCGACCAGTCTAAAATCAATTTCGGCAACCAGTGGGACGGCTGCGCTTTCGATGCGGGCATCAATCCCAATGAAGACTTGTTGCTGCAAAATACCAGCCTGAAATATTTTGATCTCAGCGCAGGAGTGAATTTCCGTATGCAGGGTGGCACTAAACGCAACCGCCTCGACCTCGGCGCTGCCATGCACCACCTCAACCGCCCATACCATGATTTCTGGTCTTCCACCCTGGCCGATCCCGGTAACGTGCGGCTGTACAACAAACTCAGCGTTTACGGCATAGGTCTCATCCAAATTGCCTCCAATTACGACCTGATGCTACAGGCCAGTTATCAAAAACAGGGCGGCTATAGCGAGATCGTGTATGGTGGCGGCATCCGTTTTCACCTCAACCAGACGCCCTACAAGGAATTGTCCCTGCAAATCGGCGCCGATTACCGCAGCCGCTACCAGGACGCCCTCATTCCCCATGTGGAAGTATTGTATAAAACCTGGACGCTGGGCGTCACATACGACGTGAATTTCTGGTCGGATGTGAACCTTGTGACCAATCGCCGCGGAGGCCCCGAAGTGTCGCTGATTTACCGTTTATACAAGATCAAACCACTGCCGACCTTCAAATCCTGCCCGATTATTTGACACCTTTTATAAAACCACCCATGTTCGCAATCAAATATTTGCAACATATCAGTAACAAGAAATTATACAGCATGAGGCACGCCAATTGCATTTTCGTAATCATACTGCTCACGATCCCTTCCGGGATGCTTCGTGCGCAAAACGGTGTTTCCGATCGGATCAACGAGGAACTCGACCGTGCTCCTTCCATTGTCAAACTCGAACAGGCAGCGGCAAAAGCCGACGCCAACGGCGATTATTACACCGCCATGAAATTCTACGACCGGGTGATCCGGGCCGATAGCAGCCTGGTGTCCGCATGGAAAGGGTATGCCGAATCGGCTGTTAAAATCAATGCGCTTCCCCTGGCACAGTCGGCCTACCAGTACATGCTGGATCACGATATGAATAAGGACGGATCGGTATTGCTTGATTTTGCCGCGATGCAATTTTTACAGGGCAATTATGTGGAAGCCAAGGGTCTGTACCACCGGTTCCTGCATGAAGAACCTGCCTCCGCTACCGCTCAAATGATAGAAGAGGCCCAGAAAGGACTGGAAAACAGCGATTGGGCGCTTTCCGTAGCCAATAATACGGACCTGGAAACGCCCGTTACGCCGCTGGATACCTTATCTGTCAATACCTGACAATCAAAGGATTGTCGTATACATTGCAAATAGCGTACCACAGTCGCCAATGAGCGCGTAAATGACAAATAACCGGTGGGAAATCCGCAGG
>JAYSZC010000304.1:0-4711 GCA_043738235.1 Lewinellaceae bacterium
GGGGCAAATTCAATTAATTTTTGGCGATTTGGCCATTAGTCGCATTACTTGTACTTCCCGTCCAGAAACCTGTACCGCCCGTCCATGGCCGCCTTTTCCGACCTAGATTGTGTATCGATAATCATCACCGGAGGCATGTCGTCTTTTGCGGCGGCGGCCGGCCATTCAGGCAGTTTGTTGCCGTTGGGATTGCCCGTTTTGATGAAATTGGCAAAGTATTGCAGCATGGTTTCCGATACTAAGTAGTCGTCTGCCGTCCAGGCGTATTCTTTGATGAGCGGCAGATTGCCCATGCAGTATTCGATTTCGCAGGCATGGGGCGCGCCGACGGGTTCCGGCGCTTTGGGTGCATTCGGGTCTTTTTTGGATGTTCCGCCCGCAAGTCCGGCTGCGAGGGAATGATCGACCAGTGGCGGGGGGATTTTGCTGAACAGGTAGCGGTAAACGGGTTGTTTGCTGTGGTTGCGGTGCAGGTCGAACCATTTCCAGGTGCTGTAAGAGATAAAACGGTCGGAAGCCAGTGCGGTGGCCGACAGTTCCACTTCTTTGGTCGTGGCGTGCGGGTACAGTTTCAGCACTTCTTCAGAATCAGTGGGATATTCCGCTTTTACCCGTTTGATGAATGCCGCCGTCTCGTAGGGTTGGCCCTGCATAAATGCCTGTCCGGGAATTTCGGCGGAATTCCAGCCCAGCAAAAGCGGCACCTGCGCCTGTTGTTGCGCGCTGAAAATTTCGGGCAGTTTATTGGGCAGGAAATAGCCGTCGATTACCACCGGGAATCCGAAACGTTTGGATTCGTTGTATAATTCGTAAATATCTCTTGTGGGCAAGGCCCTCAACTGCCGTATGCTTGCATATCCTGCCTGTTTGGCAAAATCGGCCCCGGTTTGTTCGCCTTCCTTGAGTGGAACCGGCGCAAGCGTTGGATTGATGCCTGCGCCGCTTTCGCCGATGGCGCCTGCGATCAGGTTTTTAGCCAGCGGAGAAGCCATCTGGTAACTGACTGAAATGGAACCTGCCGATTCGCCGGCGATGGTCACTTTGGCGGGATTGCCGCCGAAGGTTGCGATGTTTTTTTGAACCCATTGCAGGGCCGCTAATTGATCCAGCAGGCCGTAATTGCCCGATGCCTTGTAAGGTGCTTCGGCGCTCAGTTCGGGGTGGGCCAAAAAGCCGAAAATGTTGAGGCGGTAGTTACAAGTGACCACCACGATGCCCTGTTTGGACATCGCCTCGCCGTCGTAACGCGGTTCGGAGCCGTCGCCGGCCACATTGCCGCCGCCGTAGAAGTAAACCAGTACGGGCAAGTCCTTCGTGTTGCGTTTGGCGGGCGTCCACACGTTCAGGTACAGGCAGTCTTCACTCACGCCGTTGGACCTCGAATGCATATCGCCCCAGACCATAGTTTGCATGGGCCGCGGACCGAAACGTTTGGTTTCTTTCACCCCTTTCCAGTTTGCCGGCGGCTGCGGCGCTTTCCAGCGCAGTAG
Source organism: Lewinellaceae bacterium (assembly GCA_043738235.1). Lineage (GTDB taxonomy): Bacteria > Bacteroidota > Bacteroidia > Chitinophagales > Saprospiraceae > M3007. Next base: position 1,491 of record JAYSZC010000304.1, read on the forward strand.
ACCTACCGGCGGCTGCGCGAATGGAATGCCCAGATAGGTCTGAATGCCGGTGTGGGTATTGTAATTACCCTCGATCATGCCATTAGCAATCTTGGCCTGAACAGGGAACGCGTTGTTGCTTTGTGCGAATGTGCTGAGACTCAACAGGAGGCCGAGGAAGGAAAGCGTATGTTTCATAGATGGATGTGTAAATGATTTGGCGAAAGGTATGGTACAACTACGAAACCTGATAATGCAGCCAGAAACATTTGAACCACACTCCCTTTATTTTCGCATCAAATAGGCATTCGGAACATTGGAAGATGCGTAGTCTATTTCATAAGCCGATTTCAACAAAAGGGATACGACCCTGGAAATGGTCGCTTCGTCTCTGTGCATTTGCGGCAGCAGTCCCATCATCGCATAACTGATCGGATTTACAGCAGGAATGAATGTTTCCCATTCGTAGCCTTTACCCCAAATAAGTCCCGCAACGGTTACTTTTAAGTCAACGGATTTGGAAAGCAGGTACCTGGATACCTTCAACGGAATGGAGTTCAATGGCATGAATCAGTTTTTTCAAATAATCCATCTGCTTAGATATGTTAATTTTTAATTGCAGGGTTCCCATGAGTTTCATATCCGGAATCAGGCCTGTTGGCATAGATTTTTTACCTCTTATAATAAAAATTCTAAACTATACACACCCATGAAAAAGAAAGATCTTTTTAAGAATATGCCCTATATGTCGCCCCTGACCGAAAAAATGGAGACGTCCAAAGAAAAGGGTTTCACAGAAAATTTTGAGATCATTTCTGCCACTACCATGGTCAATGATAATAAAGAGGAGGAATATGCGCCAAAAGATGTCTCCATTGTCAACTTTTATCGCTTTGAAGGCATGACAGATCCGGGCGATAACAACATCCTATATGAGATAGAGACCTCAAAGGGCAAAAAAGGTATATTAATGACTCCGTATGGGCCTGATTGTCCGGCACATATTGCCGAATTTGTGGCGAATATTCCCCAAATTGAAAAACAGCATGCGGACCACTTGCCTGACACCAAACATGCAGTAACACCCTTGGATGTTACTATTCCCAGCAATACGACCTCGTCGACGTAACCCGCTTCCGGTCCATGTCGTTGACTTAGCGAAGAGGTGTCATTTGCGACGCAGGAGCAAGTGACACCTCTTCACTACCTTTAAGTCATTGTCTTCCCGCACCCCTCCAACCGATGCCCATGTCGACTTTCGGGTATAATTACTTGGGTGTATTTCAAATTGTCGCTTGACATCGCTCAATGCTTATTGACGGGGTGACTTCAAGTCACCCCGTCAATATACCGCAGCGACAGTTTAAAAGGCGCCCCAAAAAATAATCATGCTCGCCGCTTTGGCCTTCGTCGTGTTCTCTTTCACCCACCAAAGTTAGCCGAGGCTACGTTTACTAAACTTTTGAACACCCCTTTCGCTTAAATTTTTGCGTTTAGTTCATTGACATACTAGATATTCATTGATCATGTTTTGATATAAATCCTCTGGGCATTTGAGCAACTGGATGATTTTGAGGTGAATGGGATCGAAGTTCATCAGGAATGCCCGGTTTGGCTGTTGGGGGTTTTTCACCCAGACGGCGGTGACCGGGCAGAATCGTTTGAGGACGGCCTCTGCGGTGGGTTTTTCGATCTTTCTTCCTTTGTTTCCGGGCACTATGTCTTGGAGTACATCTTTTTGCTCGTCCAGTTCTTTTCTGATGGTGTGCTGCAGGATTGCGACGAACTGCAAGGCCAGGGTGAGCAAGCGGAGCATGGCCACTATCCGGTTCTCATTTTTGAGGTATATGGGCAACAAGTTGGTCGTTTTGGTGAGCAGTTTGTGGAACTGCTGTTCGATGCGGTATTCGTCGCGGTAACAGGGCAGGATGTCCTTGGTGTGGAGGCGGTCAATGGGCGCATTGGTGGCGTATACGCGCCAGCCGGCGAGGAGTTCCATATCCTGCACAACCTGTTGTTTTACGTTCGCCCGCACATAGATCGGGGCCTTGGCCTTACCGTTGGGGGGTGTAAGCACTTCGACCTCCAATAGTTGGGCGACCTTGTAACGGGCCAGTATCTTGTCCACAAAGGCGCGTACTTCAGCCTCCTGCCCCGTTTTCCAGGTCACACGGCGCTTTCTGGGCAAAAAACGCTCAAGAAGTTCTCTTTGGGCGTTTTGGAGCCGTTCACGCAAACTTGCGCACTGCGATTGGGCACGCTCATCGTCCCGCACCAATATCAGGCGTTCTTGCCACCCAATGTGCGACGAGGGGTCAAAGCGTTCCCGCTGGGGTAGTTCATAGACCTTGGCGAACGCCTTTGGCAGGCCCGTCTTGGGGTCTTCTTTGTACAGGGGCTGCATAGACGCCTCGTCCGACCAGGCCTGAAGGATGGACTGCCGCAGCACCTCGCCGCCATATTGTACCTCGCTGAGCGGCCCAAGGTAAAAATTGTCGCTCCCGGCCAGGTAGGCGCAGTTGTCCAGGTTGCACAACTTGGTATCCCCAACATACAGCACACCCTCCTTGCGCAGCCCCTGCCGGGCCTGCTTGATAGCCGGGACATACAATTGGTCGTCGCTGCGCTTGCCTTGCACCACGAAGGCCGACAAGGGAAGTGCCAGGGGGTCAAGGCTGGTCAGCATGGTCTTCAGGTGCGGCAACCTGGCTTGGTGGTTCTTGCGATGGCCAAACTGGAACAGGCCGCCTTCTTTCGGCTCCCGATACGATGTGGCGTTTACGCTGTCCACCCGAACGGTCTGCTCTGGCAGGTCATACAACTGGATCAACCCCGCGTTGTGATCGGCCATCATCGACGTCCATGCCTCCTCCGAACTGAAACGTTCCAAAATCTGCCCCAACCGGTCATCCTGGAAGGCCGAGGCCGCCAAATTCGGATCCCCCACCGCCCAACGCAACGTTAGGATGTGCCCACAGGCCCATTCCTCTACCGTGTACAGCCGATGGTCGCATTCGCTGATGATGTACATCAACCAGCACATCACCATGTTGCCCACGCTTGGTCCACCCCAGTTGCCATGAACCGGAAAATGACGGTCCAGGCAAGAAACTAAACCGCTTGACCTGAGCAAGTGGCCAAGCAAGGGCAGATCCCCTAATTGTTCCTGCTTTACTTCCATGATCAATGAATATCTAGTATGTCAATGAACTAAACGCAAAAATTTAAGCGAAAGGGGTGTT
>JAYSZC010000305.1:0-1929 GCA_043738235.1 Lewinellaceae bacterium
CTCAAACCATCAAACCTTTCAAACCATCAAACCTACTTTACTTAAGCATTTGCGCCGGAATCTCCCTAATCGGCAGCATCCTGATATTCCGGTAAAACACTTCCGCGCCTTCCGACTGAATCTGGATTTTACCTTTGGTGAGGGGTTCAAATCCGTCGGCTACCGGGCGACGGGAGTTGTACAATACCATGTTGACCACCCCATTCACGACATGCACAGCCGTATCGCCCTGGACGTATATATCGATGGTGTTCCATTCGCCGCCGGGTTTTTCCGCATATAGTGATTTGATGCAATGCAGGCCGGCAGGAGATTTATCAGTAAATACCTGCATGGCGCTTTTTGGATCAAAAATCCAGTCTTTTTCGCCTTGTTTTTTGGCAGGAATATCGATAACTGCGCCTGCTATGCTCCAGTAATCGCCGCAATCGCCCTCCTGGACTTGAAATTCCTGCGACTGCATCCAGAATTTCCAACCCGCTCCGTGCGGGCCGTTGGCGTGGTACAGGACACCGCTGTCCTTTTTGTCGTTTGCTCTGGGCGCCCATTTCAATTTTCCCCACTTGAATTGCATTTGCAGGTGGTAGTTTTCAAATGTTTCCGTGGTAGAAATGCCTCCGAAATACTCGCCCGAAATGCGCAGGGCTTTTTGTCCGTCTTCGGTGACGATGCTAAAAACCTGTTTGTCGTCCTTGTTGAGTCCGATGGGGGGAATGCCATCATTATTCTGGCTGTTTGGCTGAAATGGCGGGCCGAGGTAAGTATCCCAGCCGCTCAGGTCTTTGTCGTTCATCAGATAACGCCAGGGCACTTTTGGTTCGTTGAGTTCGATGTAATAACCGTCCGGGTCTGCAATATAAATCTGCCATGCGCCGTCAAAACGCTGCTGGCGCAGGTAGGGTAATTTTTGGGTTTTCAGGTAGGCTTCTATCGGGTCGGCATCCGCAACGGTCCAGGAAAAATGGGCCAGATTCGGGTCATTATTGGTAACCGGGAAAGTACGCCCTGCCAGCAGGTGCAATTCCTGTCCCGGCGCTATTTTGAACCAGGCCCGAATGGCTTTCAGGTGCTCCGGTACTGCAACCGGTTCCAAACCGATTACTTCCCGGTAAAAACGGGCGCTTTCCTCTATGTTTTTTACGGCCAGCGCTACGTGGTTGTAGCCGGTTACCTGTATTTGAGCGGACAATATGTGAAGTGAAAACAGCCCGGGAATTAGGAGAAGAAGCCCTGTTTTTATGTTCATTTTAGTGTGTTGAGCGGTTGAGAACGGTGGATGCGTTAAAAATCAGCCACAAAGTAATCAAAATATTATTTTGCTGTCCGGTGGTTTTTTGGACATATAAGCGGGATATTTTGAACAAGGGTAATCAACTATTGCAAAATTGGAATCTACTGCCAAGCATAAGGTGTGGTCAGGGCAAACGCAATACCACCTGCACAAAAAAGGCCGTCTCCCACATTTCCATGTGGGAGACGGCCTTACAGACGTTATCCGCGAAAATCAGCTACATCTGCGGAATCCGCATTCCCTAGTTAAAAATATAACGAAGGCCGAACTGAGCCTGCCAGACGTTGTCGAGGTTGACGCTTTTTACAAAAGTATCACGCAACAACTGGGTAGTGCCGTCGATACTTTGTGTACCCATACGGTATACCGGAATACCGTCTGCACCGATGCTGGCCACGCTCAGCGGGTTGAAGGAAGTACTTTGGTTACCTACGCCCCATGCATCGTTCAACAGGTTGGAGAAGTTGAGTACATCCACACGGAATTGCAGCGTGTTCTTTTTATCCTTCTTACCAACTTTGATATATACTTCCTGCATCAGTGTCAGGTCGAAGCGGGTCAGCCAGGGGAAACGGCCACCGTTGCGCTCCACGTACTGGCCGCGACGGCTATTAAGGTATTCGCTGTTGCTGATAAAT
>JAYSZC010000306.1:0-12870 GCA_043738235.1 Lewinellaceae bacterium
GTGATGTTTTGTCCGAAATGAGCAAAATGAGCAACGAATTTGGCATAGTAGTTGCCTCTGATAATTCTTGTGTTGCGCTCCTAACAATTAATTTTGGGGAGGCAAGTAACTTAAAAAAAAGAAACAGGTCACAAGTCCGTTAAAAATTAGGGTCGAATGCGACTTTAAGCCCGTGGGCGAGGGACCAGTCCATTTTTGGGGGGTAGGGCTGGTCTCCTCACCACATTCGGAACGGCTCGGAGGATCTGTTTTAAATGAGGGTGTCACATAAGTAAAAAGGCAAAATTGCAAACATGAGTCATCCCGAATTTTATTACCCTGCAAAATCGAAGAATAAATGCCAAGGCCGCTGTTGTGCGTCCCCGCTAACAGCAATTTAATTCTTTGCAAATGCTTGATTATCAACACTGATAACCAATAACTAATAACGGATAACTACTTAGTTGGCTCCACTGCTTTCCAGCCGAACAAATCCCTCATTTTCACATAAATATCCGTGTTATCATACAAGCCGCCGAACAGTTCGGCCCCTGGCCCGTATGCAAATACCGGAACCATAGATGCTGTGTGATAACCCGTGTTAAACTCAAGATCGACGCTGTCGGGCGTATTGCTTTGTTCGAGGGTTATGCCGCCTGTTTCGTGATCGGCGGTGACGATGACCAATGTTTCGCCGTCTCTTTGTGCAAAACGGAGTATTTCCCCGATGGCATTGTCGAAATCGAGCATTTCCCGCACCGTTTCCGGGCCTTTTTTCGCATGACAGGCCCAGTCAATCTGGGAACCTTCCAGCATCAGGAAAAAACCTTTTTCACTCCGTTTTTTTAAAAAATCAGGCGCCATTCGCGCGGCCACTGGCAGGTAATTGCGGCCATCGGTGGCAGACGCCGGTTCCTTTTCGGCAGCAAACCACATAAAAGGGTTGGCAGGATCGGGGCGAACTTCAGACAAGGATTGTTTGGAAAAATCAGATAGTACCACCCCTTTTTGCGCCAGTTCCTTGCAAATATCCCGCTGGTCGGTTTTGCGCTGGTTGAAAAACTGCAAGCCGCCGCCGATGGACAAGTCCACTTCCGTATCTACAAAAAAGGTAGCGATATCCTCCGACTCGCCCCGATCCGGCACGTGCGCAATGAACGAAGCGGGCGTGGCGTGGGTAAGGCTCGATGAAGCCACGAGGCCCACCGCTTTGCCTTCTTTTTTAGCCTGTTCGAGAATTGTCAGACAGGGCTTTTTTTTGGCGTTTACACCGATATAGCCATTGTTGGTTTTGCAGCCGCAGGAAAAAGCGGTAGCGCCGGCCGCCGAATCGGTGATGAGTTGCCTGGCAGAGTGTGTCAGAATCAGGCCGGTGATGGGAAATTTTTCCAGATGTAATGTATTCCCGTTGGCATACAGGCCGGCAGTGATTTGCGACAGCCCCATACCATCACCAATGAGTAAAATGATGTTTTTGGGTTTAACACCGGCGTAAGTGTTGGTAACCGGGGGATTTTCAATCTGCGTTTCTTTGCCGGCACTCAGGTGTGCGGCGCCCAAAAAAAGAGTACCGAAAAGGACGGTGACGCTCAAAAAAAATATTTTCATACGGTTTGGTCTAATCGTTGGATGAAGAATGGTGGGAATCAACCCATTGCTCAACAAATTCGGTGAGGAGCCTGATACCATAGGCTGTGGCGCTTTTAGTTTGTGCAAACTCGCTATCTCCAAAGGCGGTTCCGGCAATATCCAGATGCGCCCAGGCCGGATGTTCGGCGGTAAAATGTTCCAAAAACTTGGCTGCCGAAATGCTTTCGGCCATCGGTTTGCCGGTGTAGTTGCGCAGGTCGGCTACATCGCTTTTCAAATCGCTGCCATACTCTTCCCACATGGGCATACGCCAGAGTCGTTCGCCGCAGGCGTCGCCGCTACGGGCAAGTGCGGTTGCCAGCGTGTCATTGGAGGTAAAAAGCCCGGCAGCCTGGGTACCGATGGCCCGGATAATACTGCCGGTCAGGGTTGCCAGGTCGAGCAGCACATCGGGCGTTTCACTTTTCAGGAGGTAAGCCAGCGCATCGGCCAGCACGAGCCGCCCTTCCGCATCGGTATCCGTTACTTCGACGGTTTTGCCGGCGTAGGTGTTGATCACATCGCCCGGCTTGACAGCCAGACCGTCTATCATGTTTTCGGCTGCGGGAATAGCGCCGATCAGTCGTACTGGCAGTTTTAACCGGGCTGCCACCATGAATGTACCGATAACAGCCGCCGCACCACCCAGATCGCTTTTCATATAATGCATATTGCCCGAGGGTTTCAGGCTGATGCCGCCGGTGTCGAACGTGATTCCCTTGCCCACCAGTCCGAAAACAGGCGTTTTGGATTTACGGGTTTTGACGCCGTATTCCAGCAACAAGAGCACCGGCGGATGCGGACTGCCTTTGCCAACGGCATACAATGCGCCCAGTCCTTCTTTTTCAATATTTTCCACATGGACGGCTCGAACGCTGAACCCCGATTTTTCGGCCTGCGCTGCCACCCAGTCGGCCAGCATCACCGGCGTTTTATAATTGCCGGGCGCATTCATCAGGTCGAGTATTTGTTTGCTCGCTTCGGCAAAAACCTGGGCGCGTTGCGCGGCTGTTTTCGCGTCTGCAACGGCCTCTGCCGGTACGAGGATATCTAACTCTGATTTGCCAGTGCCGAATAAAGGCGCAGGTTTGGGGGCAGGATTCGTTCGGAATCGCCCAATATCATACAGCCCCAGCGAAAACCCTGTCAGTGCCGCATCGGTCATCCGGGGAATTTCGGGTAAGGGAAAATGCCGCAGGTCGATACCGAGCCGCAGCGGCAATTTTGATTTGTAGCGATGGCTAAAACTGCGCAGAACGGTCTGCATATCAGAGAAAGCCTGCTTTTTACCCAGCCCAAGCAGGTAAAAGCGGCGACCTGCATGACCTGCTTCATATAAAACCAGGGTTTCTTTTGCATCAGCACGGAAGTCATGTTGCAGCGTGGCAGCATCGACACCGGCGCGATGGGCTATGTCGGACAGAAGATCCGTTAAACGATCGTCCTGAACAAGTGGAACTACCAGCGCATCCGGCGCTTTTTTATCAATAATTTTTACGGTCATATTTCAATTCAATCAGGCGCTAGGATTTGGCCCGCAAAGGAACGGTATAAAGTGTGGATGTTCAAATTTTTGTCTAAATATTTGGTAGACAGGCATTTAGGCCGATATTTTCACTGTTCGGCGCTGCGGTTTTGGAAAAGGTTGCTTTCCTGTTTTTGCAGCCTTTTTTCAAAAAAAATCACCTTGTATGACACTTCATAATTTTAAAAGAAATTCAAAACAGGAGTTCCTTTTATTTTCCAATCATTTTCGTACTTACATTTGCCCATAAACCAAGCGCCCAACCATTCCGTTCACAAAAAAATTACAGTGTATGCTGGAACTTCAAGCTGTTGAACGCCAAACCGGCCTTACTCCTGAATCTTTTGCACGGGAGTACCTCCACCCGATGAAACCTGTCGTTTTAAGTGACCTGACCGCCACCTGGCCCGCCCGTACAAAATGGACGATTGAATATTTCAAAGAAAAATACGGCCACCTGAGGGTGCCTGTAGTATCCAATAATTATTCTAAACCCGGCAAAGGATATATGGAACCCGACCGGGTGATTTCCTTCAGAGAATACCTGGAAATACCCGGCGAAACCCTTTTTATGCCCTCCGGTTTCTGGCACTATATTGAATATACCGACGGTGGTTATTCCATCAGCCTGCGTTCCTTCGGCTCCGTGCCGGCCCGCCTGCGCGGCATCGCCAATATCGCGGCGCACTTCGTGGTGGACAAAGGTATGAACCGCTTGATCGGCCCCAGCTGGCGTAAAATGAAAGAGCGGATGGCCGAACGCAGGGCAGGGGCGTTATTGTGATATTGGGATATTGGGAACTGCTCGATTCCCTTCAAAAGGAACACGGATTGAACGGATGGGACACGGATTTTATTCAAACACTCTACGTCGGGAAAATCCGTGTCCCATCCGTTCAACCCGTGTTCCTTTTGATAAAACGTAGTTCGATCACAAGTTGAGATCATTTATCAGGTTCATCCTACCATCCTTCTAATCAAGGTCCATGATTGCAAAAACACCCACTCCACCCTATTACGCCGTTATTTTCACTTCCCTGCGCACCGAAGTAGACGAAGGTTACGGCGACATGGCCGACCGGATGGCAGAACTGGCCGCCACACAACCGGGTTTTCTCGGCGTCGAATCGGCGCGCAGCGGCCTGGGCATCACCGTTTCGTACTGGGAAAGCCTGGAAGCCATCCGGCACTGGAAAATGAACGCTGAACACCTGATCGCGCAGCAATTGGGTCGAAAACAATGGTATTTGGCTTTCCAAACCCGTATTTGCAAGGTGGAACGCGAATATGGTTTTGAAGAAGAAGGTTGATGAGGGTTTATGAGGTTGATAAGGTTGATATTCATCCGCCCGGAAATGAAGCGATTTTACTTTCTCCTGGCGGATGAATATCAACCTCATCAACCCTTATCAACCTCATCAACCCTCATCCTCACAACACCTCTGCGACCACGAAGATACTGCCAATGACGACGATCAGGTCTTCAGGTTCGGCAGCGCGCCGGGCAGCCCCCAGGGCATTGCGCACCGACGTATAAGCCCGGCCTTGCAGTCCAAACCCTGCTGCTTTTTCCCGCAAAAGAGTTGCCTCCAACCCCCTCGGAATATTGGCTTTTGCAAAATAATATCGGGCTGTTTCTGGAAAATACCCGAGCACCTTCGCCACGTCTTTATCATTGACAAAGCCCGTAACAATGTGCAGCCTCCGAAACGGCATGTTTAAAATCCGTTCAAAAGCCATACGCAGGCCCGCTTCATTGTGCGCGCTGTCGCAAAGTACCGTTGGATGCGTGCCAATGATTTGCCAGCGGCCCATGAAGCCGGTCAGGGAGCGTATCTGCGCCAAACCTGTCTGCAAGGCCGCTGAGTCCGGCATTTTAGGTAAATCTGTTGATTGTAATAGCTCCCAGGCCTGTAATACGGTGGCTACATTGCGCGCCTGAAACGGCCCCGCCGCATCTACTTCCAGATTTTCTATATAGGTCGTTTTGTTTTTTAATACGCGGTAATAGTTTGATTTCCAATGGTTTGTATCCTGTTCGATTGCTTCAAAATGTCTGTCCGCAAAAATGATCGGCGCGCCCGTTTCTTTTGCCTTTTTTTCAAAAACAGGTGCTGACTCCTGCTGCGTTTCGCCGATAACAACAGTTACGCCCGGTTTGATGATGCCCGCTTTTTCCCCGGCAATTTCCGGCAAGGTATCGCCCAGCATATTTTGATGATCGTAGCTGATATTGGTAATCACACTCAGCAGGGGCGTTATGATATTGGTACTGTCTAAACGACCGCCGAGACCCACTTCAACAATCGCCACGTCGACCCGTTCGCGGGCGAAATGATCGAAAGCCATGGCCACGCAGAGTTCAAAAAAGGATGGCTGGATGGTTTCTATTTGTTCGAGGTTGTTTTGTACAAACTCGACAACCCTGCGCTGCGGAATGTATTTCCCATTGATTTTGATGCGCTCCCGAAAATCTTTGTAGTGGGGACTGATATACAAACCGGTTTTTAGTCCGGCGGCCTGACAGATAGCGGCGAGCATGTGGCTCACAGATCCTTTTCCATTGGTGCCGCCCACATGAATACTCCGAAAACGGTGCTGCGGGTTGCCGAGGTGCTCACATAGCGCCAGCGTGTTGGTCAGGTCTTTTTTATACGCCACCGGCCCGACGCGCTGAAACATAGGCAGCTGCCGGTACAGGTAGTCGATGGTATCGCGATAGGTCATGCCGGTTCAAACATTCGTCCTGAAAGGAGGGCAAAGGTGCTGATTTTTTCCGAGCGCCTGTTTTATGATCGGATTCCGCTACGTTTTTCTAACAAAAAAGATAAAAGGAGACATCTTTACAGGGAAAATCAGGCCGAATGGCAAACTTTCGGGAATTCGCGGTGTTATTGGTGTTTTTGTGTTTTGGTATTAATTAGTGTTTTTGAGGCCGCTCGTTTGATCTGTAAATTTGTATGCAGGCAGGCGCCTTCCAAAACACAAAAATACTAAAACACAAAAACACCCCTTTCCTTCACATCTAAAAACAATATTCTTACATGGCGCCCTGGCTGTCTTATACGCTTATCACTTTAGCCGCTTACATCGGAATGGAGTTTATGGCATGGTTTACCCACAAATACCTGATGCACGGTTGGTTGTGGAATTGGCATGAAGACCATCACCGGCCCAAACACGAAAAAGAAGGTTTTTTTGAAAAAAACGACCGATTTTTCTTAGTGTTTGCCATCCCATCTGCCTTTTGCTACATGTATGGCAGTTTGAGCGCTCATTTCTGGGTGCTGTTTATCGGAGTGGGAATTTCTTTGTACGGACTTACTTATTTTCTGATCCACGACGTGTATATTCACCAGCGTTTCTCCTGGTTCCGGCAATTGGACAGTCCGTTTTCGAGGGCTATTTTAAGGGCGCATGGCACACACCACGCCAAAACAGGTAAAGAGGACGGTGAATCGTTCGGTTTACTGGTAGTGCATCCTAAATTTTTCGGGAAACGCAAGCGTCAGAAGCAAGAGGCTGTTGCACAACAACAACAAGCCGCTGGAAAATAAATAAAAGGGCAAAATTGCAAAGAGCAAATAACAATGTAAATCGATGATTTACAGAAGATTTAGCATTAGCTAATTTTGCACACCTACTTAAAAGGACAAAATTGCAACAGGCGATAAAAACTAATGGGTTACACCAAAATGGTGTCAACTGATTTCTCCATATTACCTTAACAACCTATGGCACTCAACGAGCAGGATTTGTTAAGCCTCCAACGCAAAGTGGATCACTACAAAGAGGTTTTACAAAACACAAAACAGTACCGGGAAAGCTGGCACAAAGGCCTCAAACAAACAATCATTGACCAACTCACCCATTTATCCGCGTCGGCAGGACTGACCGGCACGATCGAGGTGCGCAGCGATATTGCCAACCTGGAAGCGGTCATGTTTACTATGGGCAGCGTGGAAAGCGGCCTGAGCGAGCAGGTAGGCAGCGGATTGCAGCGCAACCTGATCAAACACAACGGCACCCTGGTGTACCAGCAACTTTTCAACGGGAAAATCCTGGTGCTGATTAATTTTCCCTTTATCGAAAAATACGGGCAGCCTCAGCCGCCCAAAACCATCGCCATCTACCGGCCGGAAGAACTCAAAGAACCTTATTTCCTCCGGCACATGGAAACCTTTGTGGCTGATATTGCCAATTGGGAAGACTACGACGACGATGCGCCGGAACCCAACCAGCGGATCGGGTTTAAATTGAATTTTGAAGAAGAAAAGAAATAGTGTTTAGTGTTTAGGGTGCTTCGCCTAAACCACACACGGTTGCCTGAGGCGAAGCACCCTAAACACCAAACACTAAACACTACTTCTTCTCTTCCGTTCCCGCTTTTATGGCGACTTGTTTCTTACCCATATATTCGGGCAATTCCATGCCTGCCATATTCAGCAGATCGGTCAGCGGCGGCACTGAGCGGTACAGCCCGGAGATAAAATTGGACGTAGAGTTGCCATCGCCGTTGGTCTGATTACCACCTTCCCACACCGTTACTTTGTCGATTTTGATGCCTTTGATAGCCTCTACCTGTGTTTTGACTAATTCCGGCAATTTATCGGCGATGAGCAGCAGCACCGCTTCGCGGGTATTGCCGCCGGCAGAATCCACAATTTTCCGGAAACCTTCGGCCTGTTTGCTCAATACTTCCAGCAAACCACGCGCTTCGGCTTCCTGGCGCATGAAAATAGCATCGGCCTCACCTCGCGCAATCCGGCGTGTTTGCTCCGCCTGTGCTTCCGCAGCGATTTCGACTTTTTGTTTTTCAATATTGGCGCGCACCAGTTCGTCGGCCTCCCGGGTCGCTTTTTCACGGGCTGCACGGGCAAGTTCGGCGGATTCTTCGGCTTTATAGGCATCTTCCAGCGCTTTTGCCGATTGTACTTTTTCGGAAGTGATCGCCATACGGGTCGACTCGGCCTCTGCCTGGCGGCGTTCGGCTTCGGATTTGGCTACCTGAATGCGCGCGAGGTTTTCCCCTTCGATTGCGCGGGCATTGGCTTCGGCCACCCGGATGCGCTGTAATTGCTGTGCCTCCGCTTCACCCGATGCCGCAATAGCTTCTGCATTTGCCACTTTAGAGCGCTGCATTTGTTGCGCCTCCGCTTCACCGATCATGGATAAAGCCTGTGTGTCCGATACTTTGATACGCATCTCGCGCTGAGCTTCCGATTCACCGATACTACCGTCGCGGATTTTCTGGGCCACAGAAACCCGCGCATCGTTTACGGCTTTGGCGGCGGCTTCTTTACCCAACGCCTGGATGTAGCCGGACTCGTCGTGAATATCCGTCACGTTCACGTTGATCAGGCGCAAACCAATTTTTTTCAACTCAGTTTCCACGTGGTGCGATACGTTGCTGTAAAATTTATCGCGGTCGGCATTGATTTCCTCGATGTCCATCGTGGCAATGACAAGGCGCATCTGACCGACGATAATATCATGCGATACCGTTTTAATCGCTGAACTGTCCAATCCCAGCAAGCGCTCGGCTGCGTTGGTCATAATAGCAGGTTCGGTAGAGATACCAACCGTAAAACGGGAGGGCACATCCACGCGAATGTTTTGTTTACTCAGTGCATTGCGGAGGTCGACGTCGATCGAAATAGGCGTCAGGTCGAGAAACGCAAAATCCTGGATGACCGGCCAGATAAATGCCGCGCCACCGTGTACGCAGCGGGCAGACTGGCCTGCGCCGGTTTTACCGTAAATGACCAGAATCCGGTCGGATGGACAACGTTTGTAACGCGAAATAAAAATCGCGCCGATAATGAACAGGAAGATTATCAGGAAGACAATCAGCATAAGAATTGGTGACATAAGTTTTGAATTGAAATGGTTGGAGATTTAAGTTAAAAGGGCAATGAGTAAAAGGGCAAAAAGAAAAAAGGCAAAAAGAAAAGGGCAAAAAGCAATGTAAATCAATGAGTTACAGAAGAATTGGTATTAACTACTTTTGCACACCTACTTAGTATTAATGTGACGAGTCAAACGGCTGCGCAATAAACACACCCTCTTCTGTCCGGCCTACAATGAGAATTGGGGTTCCGGTCGGTATTGCTTCCGCTTCCGAAACAACGTCAAATTCACGGAGCGCTCCCTGCACTTCGACCATAACCTTGCCTGTGTTTTGCTGCCTGGCCGGGATATACAGATGTACGCTGCCTGTCTGTCCGATAACACGCTCGAGGTCGAGGGTGCCGGATACCTGCAGGCGCAAGAGCAATCGTATGAGCCGCCAGGCCAGCCAGGAGGCCAGAATACCTGCCAGCGCACCTGCAACAAGCGCTGCGGTCATACCTAAGCCTGCCTGCAAAACAATGAGGCCCGTCCAGCCCATGAACATACCGAAGGCTAATAATCCGCGAATGCTCAGTATGCCCAGGTCTGAACTCTCAGGCCCTGCATCTATATCCGTATCGTGTCCGCCCAGGACTTGTGCAGCCACATAGATGACAAACAATACATTGGAAATCAATCCGATAGACCAGAATATTTGCTCGGAGAAGGGTAGCTGCTGCCACCATGTAGTCAGATCGAGTAGCATTTGAAATGGTTTTATGCAAATCTATGCCCGGAGCGAATACAGCGCCCGTTTGCTCGACCACGCCGGATAAAAACGCGGCGAATGGTGTATTTACTTCGATGGTTGGTGAAAATGGGGCGTCAAAAACACACTACTGGACATTTTTCAGACTGGTGCTGAAAGGTACTGCCGAACCCCTGTTCGGCGACCATCGCCGAACAGGGGTTCGGCGGTACCAAACACTAGCAATTTGAAAAATGTCCAGTAGTGTGCGACAAAACTCAACCCTGCAACGACTCAATAAAGAAGTCGACTTTCATTTTAAAGTTGTTGTCTTTGTCTCCTACAATCTCTCTGGCTTTCAAGGCAGCCACGCGGGCTTTTTCAGGATTGTCCTGGCGTTTGTACACCTCTGCGAGGGTGAGGTAGTATTCCGGCAATCCCCCGTTTTCCGCTGCTATTTTAGCCCACTTTTCGGCTTGTTCGAGTACTTTTTCATCCTCGGGGAAAGAACGCATTATGGAGACGACCAAGTCATGTAACTGGGCGGCATTGTTTTTAACCTCACTTTTCTGCAAGGCCTGGGCCGATTTGAGGTATTTTTTTACATCCTTGATGGCTAAGTAATATGCCATATCAGCAGTATAAGCAAATGCATCTGCTTTTTGGGGCAGCGCTGATTTCATTTTTGCCTTTGTCTCCGTCAGCAGCGTTTCATTCTTGAACTCGATGGCTTTTTTCAGGGTGTTGCGGCAGGCTTTTTCAATACGGGCGCTGACAGCACCCTCTCCGACTAAACCGGTGATATCTTTCTGGTATTTGAGCAACAAATCGAATACGCGGCTATCCGCCTCCACCGCGCCTTCCAGGATGAATTTCCGGTTGAACTCGGTACTCAGGTCTTTTTGTGTATTCAGGTATTCGTTCGTTATTTTCAGGGAAGGTTTGCCGCTGGCATTTAGTGCGCGCACATAATCGAACATCAGCTGGGGTTCGCGATTGCCTTCGTTGTACTTTTTTTCGTAATCGACGGACTTGTCCGTTTTGCCCAATGCTTTTTGGCCGGATTGAATGAGTTGTTCCACGTTTTTAGCGCCTACTTCTTTCAATACTATTTTGCCGGTGGCATCGATGTAGAACAAAGTGGGATAAGAGGTAACCGGGTATTTATTCGCGAATTCGGTATTTTCCGGTTTCTCCATGTCAATTTTCAGGTTGATAAAATTGGCGTTGTAGTACTCTCCGGCCTTGGGATCGGGAAATGTCTGGCTCGCCATCCGTTTGCAAGGACCGCACCAGGAGGCGAATGCATCTACAAAAATGATTTTCTCTTCCGATGTAGCCTTTTCGAGGGCTTCTGCCCAGGTGCCGTGAAAAAATTCAATACCCTGCGCATGAATGGCGGGCGTTAAAAAAAGGAAAAAAAATACCGTATGCAGGATATTTCTCATGCTCGAAGATGCAGGTTGGGTGAATTAAAATGATTTTGCGGCTGCAAAAATACATCAAAATGGGTTAAGCCGAAGATACGTTTACTAAACTTTTTAAGTTTAGTAAACGTCGCCAACCCATTCCAAGAAACAGAAATGTATCCTTATTAAACCCATGATTCGCATTAATAACCAATTCCAGCCTGAAAAACCCTGATAACTGATAACTAATAATAACCGATAATCAATCCAGCGTCAATGTTGACTGGTCGTCGCGGCGGCGCCCGTTTTTTGTGTAAAAATGACATTAAAAACGGAAGATTTTTCACCCTTGCTGTCCAGCGAAAAAGCAAAGCCCTCTTCTATCCAAAGGGTTTTCATAAATCCCTGTCGAATGTTTTCCTCATGGTACAGATCGACACAAATCACGCGACCGCCATAGTGGGCGGTTATTTCGGGTTGAAGTGTGTGGCCGACTACCATACGTTTCGCTTGCGCAAAATCAAGGATTCGGCCCACTTCCTCCATATCGAGGCTGTTTTTAGCAGCGCCGCGATACCAGTAGATGCCCTTTTTCAGGTCGAAAATAAGTTGAGCATGGTAATTATTGATGTCTTTGGGCTGTTTTCCCAGGTTGTCGCGGCTGATCTGGTTTATTTCCTCCAGGGTAAGTTCGGAAACAGCCAATTCGGGGCTGATACCGCCGTGGCAGAAGACATAATCGCCGATCACTTCAACCGCATTTTTGGTGCGCAGCCAGCGGCCCATTTCAGAATTATTATCGAAAAGCCTTCCATAAGGCATACCCATAATACGGGCATTTTCTATGTATTTTTTACGCGCATATTGTGTGTTCCCCTGCAGGTTCAGCACTTCGTGGTTACCCAGAATAAAGTGCACTTTGCCGCCTGCTGCTTCCGCTTCTGTTTCCAGTTTGTAGATTAGCCAGAGACATTCCGTGACATGCAGTCCCCTGTCGAAAAAATCGCCCAGCAATACGATATGCCCGTTCCCGAAAGTCCAGTTGAATTTTTTATCCATCACCTTAGCACCCAGCAACATCATTTTAAAAGCTTTGAAGTTACCTTCAATATCAGAGAGTACCAGCATTTTGGCAGGCAAATCATACCGCGTCTGTTGGATATCCAGCGACTTTTTCAGCTGAAAGGAAAAAACATCACCAGCCTCCGGTCCGCGACAACTCAGCGCCACCATAGATTTATCCGTAAAGCTCTTCATATTCAGAACGGCCTGTGAATCGCGGAGTTCAATGGATTTCACCACCACTTTATTACCCCTGTATAACACATAGGGGCCATCGGGACCTGCCTTCGAATTATCCTCGAATGGCCCTCCTGCAACGACCAAATATGGCATTGCCAGGATCAACGGAAGAATCATACTTTTCAGGATCATATTCACAGTTCGATTTGATTACTGAAATAAGAAAACGCAAATAGCAGCATTTTGTCACTGGCAAAGATACAATACATCACCGTAGTCTATTTGGACTTTTTTTGCAAGATGCAAACTTCGTTCTTTTAGCTAAGCAAATACCCCATTAACTTTTTGAAATTATCTAAAATATGTATTGCCGCCCAAACATCATTTGGAAAACAATGCAGACTAATCCACAAATTTTTAAAAAAAAAGATTTTTTTGTGACGCGTTCGTGACTAAAAAAAACGATCCCCGGCCTGCAAAGAGACCGGGGATCGCCGATAAAACAA
>JAYSZC010000307.1:0-4703 GCA_043738235.1 Lewinellaceae bacterium
TGAGGATTTTATCAAATCAATATTTAATCTCCCCTCCTAATTTTCACATTTCTTCTTCCCTTGTATTCCAGATTCATTTATCTGTGTTCCTGATGTCATTCGACATTTCGGGCGATAATTGTCTGGTATTTTGCAGAACCTGGAATTTTTTCCGGGAATTTTTCCTGCAAATTTTTTTCGCGCTTCCTGTTTAATAATATTTTGGGTTCCATCCTCTTGAGGAGAATGGACTGTTTATACTTTTTTCTGTGTGCAACGGCACAAGAGGGATGCAATAGTTATTGCACAAAAAACAAACACTAGCAAAAAACAAACACTATGTCTAACGTCTACACCGCGTTGTCACAAGCTCTTTATTTCCCGGCAAATGTTGTTTCCTCTGCGATCAATACAGGTCGTTCGAAGCATTCTGGCAAGGTTTCAGCACAACTTTCCAGGCCCTCATCCATTGTTCAGTTTGGGTCTGTTTTTTTATTGTTTGTTGTGCTGAACCCTGTGTCGATGAAGGCGCAGGATTCGTATGAGCCTATTTTTGGGCTAAACTATTTTGCCGATCAGGTCATAGCCTCGACAAACGGTGAGCGGGAAGCCCCAGCCACTCTTAGTGGTAATTTTCTGATGAACAGTACATCTTCGGTCAGCGATGATGGCTGCGCAACCTGCTTCAATATCACCAATGGCGGTACGATCGGTTCCAATCAGACCATATCGAGCGGCGGCGACCCGGCCGCTCTAACCAACGTGACTACGCCCTCCGGCGGCAGTGGAACGATCGAATATCTGTGGCTGAGAAGCACAACGATCCCCTGCCCGCCCGTGGGCAGTACCTCCTGGCAGTCCATTTCCAATTCCAATTCGGCAACGTATGATCCGGGTCCTCTGACGCAGAGCACCTGTTTTATGCGTTGTTCGCGTCGTTCGGGGTGTACCGAATACGATGGCGAAACCAACCCCATTACCATTACGGTGAATTCGGCTTGCTCCTGTCCCGGCAATCTTATCACAAATTTCAGTTTTGAAAGTGGCACCACCGGTTGGAGTAAATGGGGCGGCAACCTGTATGCCGGTACTTATGCGGCGCAGTGCGGTTTGAATTCCGGC
Organism: Lewinellaceae bacterium; assembly: GCA_043738235.1. Lineage (GTDB taxonomy): Bacteria > Bacteroidota > Bacteroidia > Chitinophagales > Saprospiraceae > M3007. The sequence continues at coordinate 1,102 of JAYSZC010000307.1, forward strand.
CAGTTGGAGGTAATAGGCAGCGACGGCGGTATGTACCAGGATAAGACAGGTATCGCTCCCGGAACCGGATTGTCGTTGTCCGTTTATGCAGGCGTACACAATCCGGCCTACTACGCTACGGTTGGTCTTGAATTCTATACCAGTGGCTGGGCGCTTATTCCGAACTCGGCAGTTTCCGTTGAAGTGAACAGCGATTTGCCTTCGATGGGCTTGTATAATTTAACGGCAACGGTTCCCCCCAATACACAATATGTGCGCTTTGTAGCCAAAGCTAATGGCGACTGGATAAAAATAGACGGGGTATGCCTGACTGCTCAAACCTGTGATGCCACCATTTCGGCGCTTTTGTTTAATGACCTGGTTGGCAGCAACGATATCGCGATAACGAACGGGGGAACCTATTCGCTCGAAGACATTGCCAGCAATTACAACCTGGAAGCAACAGTCACAGGAACCGTAGAAAGTATAGTTTTTACGATCACCGGCGCACAAAATACTACCAACACAGAAAACACTATTCCCTGGAATGCACCTTTCACGCCCGTTGCCGGCACCTATAATGTAAATATAAAGGTGTATTCGCAAGATAATGGTATGGGTGCGCTATGCGATGAAGCCAATTTTACCTTTATCGTCACTTCCTGTAGCAATGTAACCACAGGCGGTACCATCGGCAGCAATCAGACGATTTGCAGTGGAAAAACACCGGCGCCGCTTACGAGTGTTACCCTGCCGACAGGCGGTTCAGGTACTTTGCAGTACCAATGGTACCAAAGTACCCTTGTTCCTTGTCCGGCTGCCGGCGCTTCCTCCTGGACAGCCATCTCAGGCGCCACCAGTGCAACGTATTCGCCAGGCGTTCTGACGCAGAACACCTGCTTCCTGCGTCGCGCGCGCCGTTCCGGTTGCACCGAATACCTGGGCGCTTCCAATGTTATTTCCATCACCGTAAATCCCTTACCTGTTATAGTGTGTGAGTCCAACATCAACAACGCAGGTTGGGTGACCGATGCCGATTGCAGCGTTTCTGTCTGCGCGGGTAGCCATTTGCAGTTGAGCGTGAATCCAAATGTCAGTACGGTCAACTGGACCGGCCCCAACGGGTTTGTAGTGACGGGCGCCAACGACATTGTGGTGTCGACCAGCATTACTTCTGCGCAGGCAGGCAATTATATTGCCACGTTGACGGACGGAAATGGTTGTTCGGCCACCAAAACTATTGTGGTAACGGTCAATCCGCAACCCAATGCTGCTATTTCAGGTACCAGCACTATTTGTAGCAGCGGCAGTACTTTGCTGACGGCAAGCGGCGGCGGCACGTATTTATGGAGTACGGGCGCCACCACGACGACCATAACGGTTAGTCCGGTCAGCACGACGACCTATACCGTTACGGTTACCGGCGCCAATGGTTGTACCGATACCGCAACCCGAACCGTCACGGTTAATGCTTTGCCCAATGCGGCAGCAACTGCCGTGCCGGCTACTATTTGTGCCGGTCAAAGTACCACGGTGACTGCCACCGGCGGCGGTACTTATTTGTGGAATACGGGCGCGACCACAGCTTCTATTACGGTCAGCCCGGCAACGACCACCACCTATACTGTAACGGTAACAAGCGTCAGTAACTGTACCAAAACGGCTACCGCAACAGTTACTGTGAATACGGCAACCGCTTCTATTAGCCCTGCAACCGTCACACTCTGCTTGGGTCAAAGTGCGATGCTAACTGCCTCCGGCGGCGGCACATACCTATGGAGTACTGGCGCGACGACCGCATCTATCACTGTCAACCCGGCCGTAACTACCACTTATACGGTTACTGTAACAGCAGTAAACGGCTGTACGGCTATCGCAATGCGTACGGTAACGCGATTGCCTGCATTGAACCTGAGTGCCATCGTGACCAATATTACATATTCTGGCGGCGCCGATGGAACCATTGATTTAACTGTCAGTGGCGGAACCTCACCCTATACGTATGATTGGTCGAACGACGGGGCTGAAAACCCGGATAATGACTCGCAAGATTTAAGCGGTTTGACTCCCGGCACTTATACGGTAACTGTTACGGACAACAGTGGCTGTACGGCAACAACCAGCGCGACGATAACGGATACACCTGGGTGTGTTTGCCCGGCTATACCGGTTCCTTTCGCGGAATGTACTCCCCCTTCTTCTTTTACTTATGATGTCGTTGTGACGGGAAGTAAATACTGGGAGGAACTTCTGCCAAATGTATCACCTGACAACATTACAGTAACCATCAGACTAACTGGCAATGGTACAGTTTGGGTCAATAACAACAATGTCTTATTGAAGAGCGCAAATGCTGTTTTGTTTGTTAATGGTCCATCATTTGTAGTGAACAACGGTAATTTGAGCCTGGACGCATCCGGCTCGCGTGCTATTTTCACAAATGCTGAATTATATACAAGTGGCAATATCCAACAAACAGGAGGCACGACACTCTGTATAACAAACTGTACAGTCGAATGCGGTGATGAAGCTGCAAACGGCGTATTCAATACAACTGGCAACCAGTCGACATCTGCCAATTTCCAAAATGCCGGTGGTCAGCGATATTTGAATGATGTATGTTTGAATGTTACGCATGACTTCCAGATTCAGAGCAATAGCGGTAGCGAAGACAGAATTGTAGATGTTTATGGTGAAATAGGGGATCAGGGAAATACACATGCCTCCACAGGGAATGTTGATACGGAAGATAGCGGTAATTTCCAGACCAGCCGGTTACAAACTATTCACAATTCAACTTTTATTGTTATTGAAAATGTTCAAAACCAAATGTCCGGTGATATGCGGGTATGCGATGTACATTTCCGGACATTGAATGGTAATTTTCAGAATTCAGGGCTTTTGAGTGGCTGTGATTTGTGTATTTGGGTGGATGACGCACACCAGATTAATAATCAGGGTAGTGGATGGACAGCCAGGGTTTTCAAACGTCGTGGCACACTGACCGGCCCTATACCGCCATTTTTTCCACCAAATTCTACTGTTGCAGATGTACAGACTTGTTTTGCACCACCTTGCACCATTCCGCCTCCGCCTCCGCCAAATTGCCCGACAATCACCGTCAATGCAGGTCCAAATAGTTCGATTTGTGTGGGCCAAAGCGCAACTTTGAGCGCCGGTGCCAGTGGCGGGGCAGCACCTTATACTTTTGCCTGGTCGAACGGCGTCACAACCGCAAGCCAAACGGTAAGTCCAATCTCGACAACTACATATACAGTAAACGTTACGGACAGAAACGGCTGCGTTGGAACGGGCCAGGTAACAGTAACTGTAAATCTGCTTCCGAATGCATCGGCATCCGCTAATCTGCCCACTATTTGTATCGGACAAAGCAGCGTAGTGACCGCTACCGGCGGCGGTACTTATTTATGGAATACGGGCGCAACTACGGCATCGATTACCGTAAGCCCAGCCACCACGACTACTTATACCGTAACGGTAACAAGCGCCGGTAACTGTACAGCCACAGCCACGGCTACAGTAACGGTACTTCCATTGCCGGATGCGAACGCGAGCGCATCTCCCGCCACCATTTGTGAAGGTCAAAGCACCACGGTGACGGC
>JAYSZC010000308.1:0-4702 GCA_043738235.1 Lewinellaceae bacterium
TGAAGGGCTTGGTCGATAGCGAATGCCAATAAATGCACCAGGATCACCAGGCCGGAATACAAAACTAGTGCAAACGGAGCAGGCAGATAACGCCCCCAAATGACCCGGTCGGGTTTATTGATGATGTCAATTTCCCGATCGTAATAATCGTTGAGAATGTAACCTGCGAGTGTTGTCAGGATCGTCGCGGCGGCAATCAGTCCGAAAGTCAGGGGTGTTAATACAGGTAATCCGCCCGCTTTTAAGATAGCAGGGCGCAGTACGAACCAGTAGGGAATGAATTGTGTAAGCAGTACAACCAACAGGTTCGGAAAGCGAAACAGACGAATAATAGCCAACACCTGATTCATGCGGCACAAAGTCCGAAATTTTCAGATATTATATCACACATTTTTCTCACCTCTCACCTCTCACTTCTCTAGTACTCCGGCCATTTGCCCTGTATCTTCATCACCTTTTCAATGATGTCGCGCACACAGCCGGCTCCGCCGGGGAGCGGAGAAATATAATCGCTGATTTCGATCACTTCAGAAACGGAATCGGAAGGGCAGGCAGAAACAATCACGCGGCGCATGATAGGAATATCGGGCATATCGTCGCCCATATAACACACATCGGAGGATAACATGCCGGTGCGTTCGAGGAAAGATTGAAATGCAGGCAGTTTGTCTTTGATGCCGGAATAGTATTCCGTGATACCGAGCGCAGTCAGCCTTATTTTAACGCCTTCCGAGCGCCCGCCGGTGATGACGCCTATATAATATCCTGCTTCGATGGCCCATTTAACGACCTGGCCATCGCGTACGTTCATCGTGCGCAGCAACTCGCCTGTTTCGGTTACCTGTATCGTATTGTTGGTAAAAACGCCGTCCACATCAAAAACAAATGCTTTGACTGCGCGGAGTTTATCGAACAAATGAACCAGTTCGATTTCTACCGGCGGCGTGACGGACAGATCAGCCGGTATGATGCTGACCACTGCCTGGAGGCCTACTTCGGGCAGATGTTCCTGATTGCCTATTTGTTGTTCGTTCGCCATTCGTACACCCATTTTGCCTGGATTTGCTCCAGGTGGCCTTCGTTGGAATCTTCACGTTTGCCTTCGAAATTGGGGATTTCCATGATCCATTGCAGCAATTCCGTAAAACGAATCCGGTAAATTTTGCTTTCATCGAAATCGGCGCCGAAACGGTCGTACAAAGCCATGGCAATATCCTCATGCTCGACCCATTCAATGGGCATATTGTCAAAATCTTGAAAAGGCATACGTTGGTGTTTAGTGTTTAGTATTTGGTGTTTCCGGGGCTTCGCTTTTGGCAACAGTGCGTGGCTGAGGCGAAGCGCCCGAAACACCACACACTAAACACCAAAATCAGTGTTCGTGTCCAATAATTCTGCTTTGATCGGGAATCGTAACGGTGATCGTGGCATCCTCATCCAGAATAACGCATTGACAACCCAGGCGGCTTTCTATACGCGGATTGTTGGCGCGATCAATAAAATCTTCCTCTTTATCCGAGATTTCTTCCAGAAATTCTTCCCCTTTTTCAACGTAAATATGACAGGTGGAACACGCACAAACCCCGCCACAATTGTGGTTGAGGTGCACATCATATTCCTCGGTCAGTTCCAGAATGGACATGTCCAGAAAATCGCCCGTCACTGATTTCGGGGCAATATGGGTATCTTCGAATTGAAAAGTAACTATAGCCATTTATCTCAAATCCTTCAAGAGGGGGTGCAAAGGTAATTTCTGTGCGTTCAAACACTACAAACATCAGAAGGTTTTATTTCACTTGCTATGATACAAAGTTCCTTACGCATTCCGTTTCCTTTTTCCCGAATATGGCCAAAGAGAAATTTTTTTTCTAAAATAGGAAGAATCCCGGTATGTGAATGCAGAAAACACCTACATTTGGCTGTTTCGGCCCACTGATAAAATATTTAGAGCGCTTGTGATATGCAATTCGGAACCCATCAATCGCAACCAACCAACGAAGAACCTGAATTTAAACGATGGAAATTCAGGGAGTTGAAGATTTATGCTTCGACGGAATGGTTAGCTGATAATAAAAAGAAATACCGCCAGGTTTTCGATCGACTCGAAACGACCTATATCTACGCTGAACTCTCTTTTCATAACAAACATTTTGATATTGAAGACTGGGAGGTAAATGTGGAGTTGCGCTGTTATGCCGTCAAAAAACAGCGTAAAGAGATCTGTGTGCTGCCTTTCCGCCGCAAAGTAAGCAAATACGACGCCGTGGGTTATATCCGCGAAGGCTGGGGCAATAAACAGGAAGGTGTGTTCTGGAAAAAAGGCGCTTACTACTGGGAAGCCTGGATCGAGGGCGAAAAAGTGGGCAGCAAATACTTTTACATCGAAGAAGCCGGACGACCGCTCAGCAAAACGGACAATCCATACTGCCAGATCACTTCCCTGCGTATGTACGAAGGGCCTTACGACGATATTCCCGAATTTGAGCGCCAGTACATGAAGCGCTTCTACGGCGAAGAAACGCGTTATATCTATGCTGAAATTACCCTTAAAAACCTGTTGCTCAGCAAGCCCTGGCAATGCGAGTTATTCATCAAATTTTACAACGACGCCCGCGAATTGAAAGGGCAGGTGGTGCGCCTCCACAAAGTGGAAAAAAGCGACGACGGTATGAAAATCACCGCCGGCTGGGGCAGTAATGTGAAAGGTTCGTGGCGCAATGACCGCTACACCGCCGAAATCGTCTTCATGGATCAACTCATGGCTGTCATGCCTTTTGAAGTGGGACTGGAATGGGACGAAGGTGTCAATGCCGTCTTTCTGCCCGATAAAGGGCAGCAGGTTTTCCTGCAACCCGACGAGGAAGATACCGAGAGTTTTGAAGAAGTACTCTCCAAACTCGATGCGCTAATCGGCCTGAACGAGATAAAATCCAAGGTGCGCGAACACGCGCAATACATTCAGTTTCTGCAACTTAGAAAAGAAAAAGGTTTCGCTGAAAAAGACGGCATCAATGTGCATTCTATTTTCATCGGCAATCCGGGCACAGGTAAAACGACAGTCGCCAAAATGATGGGCCGCCTCTACAAAAAAATGGGGCTGATCACCAAAGGCCATGTCCATGAAGTGGATAGAACCGATCTGGTCGGCGAATACATCGGTCAGACCGCGCCCAAAGTAAAAGATGCCATCGAGATGGCGCGGGGCGGCGTCCTGTTCATCGATGAAGCGTATTCCTTAGCCCGCAGCGCTGAAGATTCCAAAGATTTTGGCCGGGAGGTCATCGAGATTCTGGTAAAAGAATTGTCCAACGGCCCCGGCGACCTTGCCGTCATCGTCGCAGGTTATCCCAAGGAAATGAAAACCTTTCTTGACTCCAATCCGGGCCTGCGCAGCCGTTTCAAACTGACCTTTGAATTTGCCGATTACCTGCCGCAGGAACTCAGCCTGATCGCCGATTATGCCTGCAATGAAAAAGAAGTTATCCTGGCAAAAGAAGCCAAAGACCTTGTCAATGAAATGATTACGGAAGCCTTCCGAGGCCGCGACCGCGCTTTCGGCAACGCGCGTTTCGTACACGATCTCATTGATAAAGCCAAGATCCAGTTGGGACTGCGCATGATGGGCAATCCGGAGGTGCGCAGCCTGGCTTCGGAAGCGCTGACGGTTATTTTAAAGGAAGACGTGGATAAAGTAAAAGTTACCCAGAAACGCCCGCTTCCCAATATTCCGGTCGATGAGGCGCTGCTCTCTTCGGCTTTGCACGAATTGGACAGCCTGATTGGGATGCAGAATATCAAAAAAGATATTCGCGAACTGGTTCACCTCGTGCGTTTCAACCGCGAAGCGGGTCGCGACGTGCTCGGGCGTTTTTTCCTGCATACCGTTTTTGTGGGCAATCCCGGCACCGGTAAAACAACCGTGGCGCGTATTCTTACCAAAATATACAAGGCGCTCGGCGTACTCGAACGCGGCCACATGGTCGAAACGGATCGTCAGGGCTTGGTTGCGGGTTATGTGGGCCAGACGGCTATCAAAACCTCCGAACGTGTGGAAGAATCCATGGGCGGCGTGTTGTTTATCGACGAGGCCTATGCCCTGACCAATTCGGGACGCGGCTCGCAGGGCGACTTCGGCGACGAAGCCATCCAGACCCTGCTGAAACGGATGGAAGACCACCGCGGGCAGTTCTTTGTTTTTGTAGCCGGTTACCCGGAAAATATGGATATTTTCCTGAAAACCAACCCGGGACTTAACAGCCGCTTCGATAAAATCCTTCGTTTTGAAGACTATGCACCGGAAGAACTGCTGGAAATAGCGTTGTACATGTTCCAACAGGAGCATTACCGCGTGGAAGAAGAGGCCAGGGAATACCTGGGCAAATACCTACGTTTCCTGCACCAGTTCCGCGATAAGTACTTCGGAAATGCACGCGCCGTCCGCCAGGTCGTGATGGAAGCCATTAAAAATCAAAACCTGCGCATCGCACACAACCGCCCGGAAGAGGACGAACGGATGCACACCATCACGGCTGACGATGTGGCTACATTCACATTTGAGAAAGACAAATTGAATTTGTTTGTGCGGAAGAATATCGGGTTTGGAAAATAAGTGCAACGCGGATTTCGCGGATAGGGCGGATTTTCGCGGATTTGATCTGTTGTACGAATGAGTTTCGACATTAAATGAAGTAGGTGCTCCATT
>JAYSZC010000309.1:0-4696 GCA_043738235.1 Lewinellaceae bacterium
AACTGGGGAAAACGGAGCGTTTGAAGGTGCTGAAAATGAGGAAATAATAGTAGCACGCCTTTCAAGGCGTCGGAAAAAAGCCATTTATGGCTGTAAATAACAAAAAGGGGATGCGGCCATAAATGGCCTTTTCCTAACGCCTTGAAAGGCGTGCTACCGCACCAACTAAAACTCCCTGAAAAGTGCCAATTGGCGACCCGTTCGTTTGGACGTCAGTAAAATGGTAAATTTGGCTTCCGGCGTAGCGGGTAGGTTTTGAATAAATTGCCCTGTGAGCGTATCCCTGTAACCGCCTGCTTTGGCACTCCGGTCAATGATTACAAAAATGGCATTGGCTTGAAAATTATAGTTGCCACTGACAGGATTGTTGTTAAAATAGGATAGTCCGCCAAAATGGAATTCAAATTCTCCATCATCAAAGATGCCATCAGCCGGGAAATCATTATCCTGTAAACTGACACGGTGATCCGGGTCAAAAACATTCACCCAGGAATTACTGATGCCTGTCGGCAAACTCCCCGGCGCCTGCGGAATCACAATACTCGTCGGGCTCGCCGGCGCATTGCCCGGGTAAGCGCCCAGCACATCGAATGATTTGGAATCGCTGCAATCGCCTTCTTCGATAGACAAAGAAACGGTGCCTGCAATACCCGTAGGCACTTCGACAATCAGGCCGCCCTCCGCTGTTTTGACCGAGGCGGCGTCTACGGCGTCGAAACGCACTTTGGTGTCGGCGGTGACGCCTTGAGCGGCAATAAAGACCTCATAACCGGCCGGATTGGCGGCGGGTTGCAGACTGGTGATACCAAAGTCGTCGGAATCACATTTGTCTTTGCAGGAAGTAAAAAAGAGGGCTGCGAAAAGCAGTGGGGCAAGTAATCGGCGGATATTTTCCATATGTAATCGGATTTTTTTAGTGGTAAAATTGGATGAAGGGATGAGGAATGAGGATTGAGGGATGATAATAGCTACTCGAAAAGTGGATAATTTAGATCATTAGAGTGGCCAACTCAATCCTCATTCCTGCACATCCCGCTCGGTCATTCCTCATCCCTCATTCCTCATCCCTGCTTAAAATACCCATCAACTCATCAATTCTCAACTGCAAATTATTCAGCGGATAAGCCAGTTGTTCCAGCGCTTTGCGGGCGCCTTTGCGCGCTTTTTTACTCGCTGCGAGCCTGGGCGCCTGGCCTGTCGCCGCATCGCGCACCGGACCGACCACATTCTTATTCAGGGGCAGCATAATGCCTTCATGAATCTGTACGATGGACACTTCATGTATCACCGCCATTTTAGTATTGGCTTCGTTGTTGTTCCAGAACAGGCGTACACTTTCCGCAAAACCCTTGTCGCGGGTATACAGCGAATCGCGGGCGCTGTCGTAGGCTAATATGTGTTTTTCAAAATCGGCCCGTGCCGCATCGGAGAGGAACACATCGTCGATTCGGGCCAGGGCATCGCGCAGGTTTTTAGCTTTGTCTAAGAAGTTCAGCAGGGTTTGGGTAATGTCTGCGTACAACTGTTCTTTCTTTTGCAAAATCAGAGAAGCCTCCTGGGCCGCAAGCAAATTTTGAATTTTTTGTTCCAAAGAGTCCATCAGGCGGCTGTTGCGACCGCCGTTGGCATCGAACAACTTTTGATAAACGCGAATAGAGTCCTGCATATTTTTTTCCATCCGCACGAGTTCCGCTTCCTTGAAACGTTTGTCGTTTTCCAGTTTTCGCACGTTTTCACGCAACTGGCGGATGAGCCGATCCTGTTCGCCGCCCTGCATTCTTTTTACCTCGAACACTACGGGCGTAGTGGAAGAACGCGGCACCGGCGCCCTGCCCGAACGCGGGTACACCACTTCGTAGCGCTCCAGTTCCACCTGCACTTCCAGCACACTGGCCGGCAATGACACCCGGAACAATCCGTCATCGTCGGTGCGGGACTCGCTGAGGCCGACCAGGATCACCCGTGCGCCTTTCACACTTTTTTGATCCGCATCCACGATACGGCCGGTGAACACCACCTCGCCGCCGGGTTGGGCCGCCAATCGATGCAGGCCCAGAAAAAGCAAGAGTAACAAACGTACGTACATGAGGGATGAGGATTGAGGAATGAGGGATGAGGATTGAGGGATGAATCGCGCGTTCATGGATTCAGTGTGATGGGGAGTAATTCCGTTGCCGAAATTGTCACACTCCGGTTGTGGCGGTTTTGTCCCTTGTAATCGATCCTTAGATTGATGCTTTTTCCGGCAGCCGCTGGTACGGCCACCTGAAAACGCCCTTTTTCGTCCGTCACGCCCAGCCCTCGTCCGGCGTCAAAATCCAGTTCGGCGCCCACCGCGGGTTTGTTCCCGGCTCCGGACAGGAAAACAATACCCCGTACGAGGGTCGTATCGGGCAGCGGCGCCAGTGTAAAAGTGATGTGCGGGCTTTCCTGCGCTGTTTGAGCAGTTTGGGACAATACCTTATACCGTATACCCAGCGGCGCCACCCGAACGGGTTGATCAAAATATTTCCCCGGTATTTCATCAAAAATGACCTGCCCGTTGCTGTTAATGTCTTTGGGCGGCAAAGGGTAATCACCCAGCGTCAATATTATTTTTCCGGCTGTAATCCGATCCGATGCGCCGCCCGGCCCCTGTAGTTGCAGCGTCACATCGAACTCCGACGGCCCTTTGTACAAACCCAGGTACAGCATCCCCGCGATAGCAATCGCCAGTACCCCGAATATCCAGGCTTTGGAAATGGGCGGCGATGCTTCCGAAAATGTGCCCGTTTCATCCAGTTGTTTGCTCAGTTCGAGCAGGGCTTTTGTGATGCGGTTGCGTTCCAGTTCGGCGTCGGCCTGCGAAACGAGTCCGCCGAGGACATTACTGTCCAGCGACGCAATCCGGTTGAGCAGCGCCAGCGACGCATCCTGCCGGCCCGCGCTTTTACCTTCGAACCACTGGTACAATCGCTCCGCCGCCGCCTTGTTCTGGTTGTCGGCGATCAGTTGGCGAATAAGTGTCGCTTCATTTTGAGAAGACATGCGAACTAGAAGTGAGAGGTGAGAGAGTGAGAGGTGAGAGAGTGAGAGACATCCCGCTTGGCCGCTCTTTTGGTTTTAGATTTGGTTTTTCAGGCTTGGAATCGTGAGTTGTGAGTTGTGAGTTGTGAGTGATGGGCATTACGTGAGAAAAAAGAACTCAATAATTCTGGAGCGCCCAAAAATAAGCAGAAAATTTGTTACAACAGTGTCGCCCCGAAGGAATAATAGCAACGCGGATTGGGCGGATGACGCGGATTTTCGCGGATTTTCCCGCTTCAGAGTTGACACGGATCAAATATTAAGTCCACTTTTAGGAAAGCAGGTCAACTCTGAAGCGGAAAAATCCGCGGAAATCCGCGTCATCCGTCTAATCCGCGTTGCCATTATTCCTACGAGGGTAAAAATCCGTGTCCAATCCTTTTAATCCGTGTTCCATTACTCTACGAGAGAAAAATCCGTGTCTCATCCCTTCAATCCGTGTTCCCCCACGCTATCGTTTCAGAATCTCCACATCGAACCCCAGCGCCCGGAGTTTCTCCTCACTGAGTTCCTCTAAATTTTTGATTTCCAGCACTTTACCGTCTTTATTCTTGAACGTCACAATCATCTCTTCCCGGCTGTCGGACTGCTGGCGGGCCTGCTCGGCATGAGCGGTCATGTCATTGGCCTGCCGGATAGCCAGGTTAAGTTGTTCGAGCGCGGCCCGTTCCTTATCCTGCGCTTCCGCCAGCGAGCGCTGCATTTCGCCGGTGCGGGCAATATTGTCGTGCAGCGTTTTTTTCAGTTCTTCTACCTGTGCTTTGGCGGCGGCCAGTTCCTGCTGACGGGCATTGCGCTCCTCATCGGCGCGCAGGGCAGCCATCCGGGCCTGCTCGGCCTTTTCGCGGCGGGCGAGTTCTTCGTTGTTCATCAGGTCGTTGCAGTTTTGCAGCGAAAGCAGCCTTTCCAGACTCACCAGATCAACCGACACCACATAATCCACTTTAAACTGGTCGCTGCTGCTGAACACCTCGCCGCCGACGCTGAATACCACGCCGCCCACTTCGGTGTTGCCGATCACTTTTTGGTAGAGCCGGGTATAAACGGTCGTCAGTTTAGCCGAACGAATGTAGTAGGTTTTGCGCCGGGTTTCAGGCGCTACATTCGTGGCTGCACGGCAGATTTCTATGTAGGGAATATAATCCTCCGGCAAAAAAGCATAGCCGATGTCGGTGATAATCAGTTCGCAGATTTTGTCTTTTTCAACCTTCGTGGAAGCAATGCTGTACGCGCCGTTGAACTTGAATTTCGCGTCGATCTTGGCGCTGTAAATCACGTCCGACGAGGAAGTAGTGACCAGGGGTGGTTTGTCCTGGCGCACAAAGCGCGTCAGTACCGAGGTTTTATTGTCGTCGAGCAGCACCATAGCGCCCACCAATTGGTCGATTTTATGCACAAAACCGGCCAATCCTTTGATAAAAGTGCGCTGTTTGTAGGAATCCGGCAGGTCGAATCCGAGCGATACCGGGGTGAGTTTGATTTTTCGGGAAGGCTGTGCGGACAGGGTCGCAACGCAGCCGAACAAGACGAAGAGGCAGGTGGTAAAACGGATCATTGTTTGTGAATCGTGAGTGGTGAATTGTGAGACGTGAGTTGTGAGTAGTGAGTTGTGAATTGTGAGTGGCATTAC
>JAYSZC010000310.1:0-12840 GCA_043738235.1 Lewinellaceae bacterium
GCCGAACCTGGCTGCTGGGGGCGAAGTCCAACCGCATGGCCCTGTTACTCGATTTCGCCTTCGGTGGCGCCGGGTTTGCACCGGGATTCGCCACGGGCAGTATTCAGCAGGGCACATTGGCATTTTATCCGTCTGCTTTCCCACAACGCGCTTTGGCACTCGACGACTTCAAAGCATTGCCCAAAAAAGTAGAAAAAGTCCCGGGAAACGCTGACATCGAATCCCTTTTGACTGATTATGCCACCGCCCTCGCTGCCCAGCCCTGGCTGGCGCATTATGCCGCGGTACTCAATCCGATACAACCTTTTGTAGAAAAAAAAGAGCGTTTTGCACTTGCAGATATTTCCGGGAAAATGCTTCCTTTGAGCGTATCTGAACGTGTGGGATGGGCCTTGATCGCTTTGAGCGGCGGCAGCCCGCTCCCTGTATTTGGCGAATGGAACGGGCAGTTATTCCGGCCCCTGAGCGCGCTGGCGGAGGGACGCCTCGTGGATTTGGTTATCAGTTAGTTATCGGTTATTTGTTATCAGTTATCGGTGGTGTTTCAGGCTGGAATTGTGCATATATGTTCAAGCCAATTCCCCTGCCGAAACGGATAACAGATAACTGATAACATTTAGGGGATAGAAATGTGCCCTTCTCAACCAATTCCAGCCTGAAACACCACTGATAACAGATAACAGATAACAGATAACAGATAACAGATAACTAAAAAAATGAAAGCAACCATCATCGGCGGCGGCATTGCAGGACTCAGTTCCGCCTGGTTTTTAGCGGCAGACGGCTGGGAAGTGACCGTTCTGGAAAAAGGCGACCTGTCGGACAACTGTTCTTTCGGCAACATGGGTTACCTGTCGCCCTCCCATTTTGTGCCGCTGGCCCAGCCCGGCATCGTCAGCCAGGGTTTCTGGTGGATGTTCGACGTAAAAAGCCCGTTTTATGTGCGGCCTTCCCTGCATCCTGATTTGCTGCGCTGGGGCTGGAAATTTATGCGCGCCGGCACACAAAGCCATGTGGATCGCAGCGCCCGTCCGCTAACGGAATTGTTGCTGCTGTCCAAACAACTGACAGCCGACTGGCAACACAGCGGACAGATGTCGTTCGAGTACACGGAGCATGGTTGTATCATGTATTACCAGACTGCTCATACAGAACGGGAAGAACTCGAAAATGCCCGCGTGGCAACAGACCTGGGCCTGAAAACAGAAATTATCGACCGCGAACAGGCACAACAGATCGAGCCGGATATGCGGCCCGATGTGCGCGGCGGCGTGTGGTTCAAAGACGATGCGCACCTGCAACCCAACAGCCTGATGCGGCAATTGCCACTTCTGCTCGAACAACGCGGCGTACGGATTATCCGGCAGGCGGAAGTCACCGGATTTTCAAAAGAAAACAAAAGTATCCGGGCCATCCGATACCGCGATGCAGCAGGAGAACATCAGATCACCAATAGCGATGTGGTCGTGCTGGCTGCCGGTTCCTGGTCGCCGCAAATCGCCAAAATGGCCGGTGAATACCTGCCGCTCATGCCCGGCAAAGGTTACTCCATGACGATCGACACGGATCGCCAACGCCTGCGTGTGCCCTGTATCCTGCTCGAAGCCAAAGTGGCCCTCACACCCTGGCAAACACAGCTCCGCATCGGCAGCACCATGGAGATCGGCCCGATCAACGACCGCATCCTGTTTCTGCGGGTACAGGGTATTCTGGAAGCGGTACCGAAGTACCTGCCAGGCTTCGCGGAAGATCCGGCGTTCCGGCAACTGGCTGATCTGGAAGCACTTAAAGGCAGCCTGCGCGAAAAAGTGTGGTTCGGTTTCCGGCCCGTTTCGGCAGACGGACTGCCATATATCGGTTTTGCCAAAAAAACGGACAACCTGCTTATGGCGACCGGTCACGCCATGCTCGGCCTCAGTATGGGCGCCGGCACGGGAAAATTAATTGCGGAAATGGCGGGAGGAAAGCCGGTGAGTGTTGGCGTGGAGGCTTTTGACCCGCAGCGGTGTTAATGGTAGCACAGCCTTCAGGCTGTCAGGAAACGGCCATTCATGGCCGTTAACAAAATAAGCGCCTTAAAAGGCGCACGTCCCGACGGCATGAATGCCGTGCTACCCTTTCACCAGCCGATTGCGCTCATCCGGGAACACCATCGTCGGTGTAAACATTTTCGCTCCTCGGGCGTCATCAAAGCATAGGCAATTTTATGAAGCGCAGCCCGTTTGCACAAAAATCATTTTGTCAACACACATACAACCAACCATGAAAAAATGCCTGTTACTAATCCTGTTGCCGGCTGTTTTAAACCCTGTTTTCGCTCAAGTGATGGGCAACTACGGCGCACAACAGCAGACCTACCAAAACATCACGCCCAATGCGCAATTCCGCGCCATTCCCAAGTCTGCCACATTTCTGCAAAACAATGAGTTGGAAATCAGTATCAACGCGCTTTCCAACCAGAAAGCGGGGTCTTACACAGCCATTTTCAGTATGATGCAGGTGGGAAAAACAGCCGACGAGACCAATACGCTGCTGAATGTGCGCCTCGACGGCCTCTTATCCGAACTGAAAAATATCGGTATCCCGGCGGGTGATATTTATGTCGATATGGTCAATTTTTTGCCCAAATATGAGTACGATGTGAGCAAAAAACTGTTTTCCAAAAAGACCTACACGGAAATCCCCAAGGGGTTTGAATTGCAAAAAAACATCCACGTGCGTTATACCACGCCGGCGCTGCTCGACCGTATCGTGACCGCGGCTGCCCGGCAGGAAATATACGACATCGTAAAAGTGGATTATTTTGTGAGCGATCCCCAAAAAGTGTATACCGAATTGCGCGATGCGGCTTTTAAATATTTGACGCAAATCAAAACACAATACCACGCAGCGGGCCTTAAACTCGACTCAGCGTACGTCATCACTGCCGAAAACGCCTGGGTGGCTTATCCGATTAATCGCTACGAAACCTACCAGGCCTTCAGCACCCAGCGCCTGGACAACGAAGAAAAATACGATGTGATAAAAACGGCGGACAAACCCGTCTCGCGTTTTTACAATGCCGTGCCAGCCAATGATTATGACATCGTTATCAATTCGGAGATTCTGGAACCCGCCGTGCAGTTCTCTTTCAACCTGATCGTGCGTTTCACCCTGCCCGAACGCAAACCCGTTGTGCGTACCGATGTGAAAAAAGAATTCCTCTGGATTACGCCCACCGGTGAGGTCAAGACTTTAAAAGTGGAATAAAACACTTGGCTTACCCGGCGAAATTGCCGGAGAACTCCTACTTTTGCGGCTCTTTAAGCGGTAGCACGGCCTTCAGGCCGTCGGGATCTGCGCCATTTATGGCGCAGATGTTTCATGGACGGCCATGAATGGCCTTGTCCCGACAGCCTGAAGGCTGTGCTACCACTGCCCTTTATTTTTAAACGACATGACGAAGCGCATTAAAATAGCAGAAATACTCCGCACCGAACCCGTGAACGCGACCATACAGGTAAAAGGCTGGGTGAAGGCTTTTCGCAACAACCAGTTTCTCGCCCTCAACGACGGCTCTACTTCCGCCAACCTGCAGGTCGTGGTGGATTTTGAAAACACCGATTCTGCTGTCATCGACCGCCTCAAATTCGGGGCGGCTATTCGTGCCGAAGGCCTGCTGATCGAGTCACAGGGCAAGGGCCAGAAAGTGGAACTGAAAGCCTCGGAAATTGAAATTTACGGCGACTGCAACCCGGAAGAGTTTCCGCTGCAACCAAAAAAGCAGACCCTGGAATTCCTGCGCGAAAAAGCGCACCTGCGTTTCCGTACGAATACGTTTGCAGCGGTGTTCCGCCTGCGCCACAAATTAGCCTACGCCATTCATACATTCTTCGATGACCGGGGGTTTGTCTATTTACATACGCCGGTCATCACGGCCAGCGATGCCGAAGGCGCCGGCGAAATGTTCCGCGTAACGACGCTGCCGCTGGAAAACGTGCCGCGCACCGAATCCGGCGATATCGACTTTTCGCAGGATTTTTTCAAACGTCCGACCAACCTCACCGTTTCCGGGCAACTGGAAGCGGAACTCGGCGCTTTGGCGCTGGGCGAAGTGTATACCTTCGGCCCTACTTTCCGCGCCGAAAACTCCAATACGACCCGGCATTTGGCTGAATTCTGGATGATCGAGCCGGAAGTTGCCTTCAATGATTTGAAGGACAACATGGATCTGGCAGAAGATATGCTGCGCTATGTCATCGAATACACGCTCGAGCACTGTGCCGACGACCTGAAAATACTCGAAGAACGCCTCATCGAAGAGGAAAAAAGCAAACCGCAGGATCAGCGCAGCGACATGACACTGACAGAAAAACTGCGTTTTGTGGTCGAAAATGAGTTTGTTCGACTGACCTACACGGAAGCCATCGATATTCTGAAAAATTCCACCCCGAATAAAAAAGGCAAATTCCAGTTCCCGGTGGAAGGCTGGGGCACCGACCTGCAAAGCGAACACGAGCGCTATTTAGTGGAAAAACATTTCAAAAAACCGGTGATCCTGACCAACTACCCCGCTGCGATCAAGGCGTTTTATATGCGCCAGGACGAAGCGAAAGAAGGAGTTCCCGGCCCGACGGTATCTGCTATGGACATCCTGTTTCCGGGTATCGGCGAGATCGTGGGCGGTTCGCAGCGCGAAGAGCGCTACGAGCATTTAGTGCGCCGTATGCATGAAATGAATATCCCGGAACACGAACTGGAATGGTACCTCGACACGCGTCGCTTCGGCACCTGCCCGCACGCCGGCTACGGCCTGGGCTTCGAACGCTTGGTGTTGTTTGTGACGGGAATGACCAATATCCGGGATGTGATCGCCTTCCCAAGGTATCCGGGCAGCGCGGAATTTTGATTGTGAGTTGTGAATAGTGAGTTGTGAGTTGTGAGTGGCATTCCGTTAGGAGAAAGAACTCAACATGCTTCTAACGGAATGCCACTCACTATTCACAACTCACTACTCACGAAGAATCCCTTCAATCACATCCAATTCCTCCGCGCTGAACTTCGGGCTTTTCAGGCATTCCAGCGAATTCTGCAACTGTTCCGGGCGGCTGGCGCCAATGAGTACGGAGGTGATGCGCGGGTCTTTCAGCAGCCAGGCCAGCGCCATTTGGGCCAGACCTTCTCCGCGTTGGGTAGCCAGGTTATGCAGTGCCCGGATTTGTTCGAGGCGTTCCTCCGTAATGGCTTTTTCCTTTAAAAATCCGTGTGCTTTAGAAGCCCGGGAATCGGCCGGAATACCTTTCAGGTAGCGGTCGGTGAGCATACCCTGTGCCAGCGGCGAAAAAGGGATGCAACCCACGCCCTCGTGTTCCAGCACATCCAGCAGCCCGCCTTCCACCCAGCGCTCAAACATCGAATATTTGGGCTGGTGTATCAGGCAGGGTGTGCCCAATTGTTTCAGAATAGCGCAGGCTTTGGCGGCTTCTTCCGCCGGGTAATTGGAAATACCGGCGTACAAGGCCTTGCCCTGCCGTACGATCAGATCGAGGGCCGACATGGTTTCTTCGAGCGGCGTATCCGGGTCGGGCCGGTGGTGGTAAAAAATGTCCACATAATCCAGTCCCATACGTTGAAGGCTCTGGTCGAGGCTCGAAACGAGGTATTTTTTGGAACCCCATTCGCCGTAAGGGCCGGGCCACATCAGGTAGCCGGCTTTGCTGGAAATAATCAGTTCGTCGCGGTACGGCGCAAAATCTTGCTTCAGCAGGCGTCCAAAATTCTCTTCTGCAGCACCGGGCGGCGGGCCGTAGTTATTAGCCAGGTCGAAATGGGTGATGCCGCTGTCGAACGCAAGGCGCAGGATGGCGCGGCAGTTTTCCAGTACGTCTACGTGGCCGAAGTTGTGCCAGAGTCCGAGAGAAACGGCGGGTAATTTGAGTCCGCTGCGGCCGCAGCGGCGGTATTCCATGTGGTTGTAACGGGCGTCGTTGGCGAGGTATGTCATGTGTGGTTACGTATCACCGAACCCTGTTCGGTGGTTTGAGTGATGTGGGTGCCTCATAAGACCCGGCCAAAAAAAGAGAGCCGAATTTTATTTTTTATCGAGTGCTAAACTTTCCAGGTTTTAAAAACCTGGAAAGTTTCTGGTAGCGAAAACGAACTAAAAATTTGTACTGTTGTTAACGCCGATCCTTTTGACACAACCCCGTACGAATCGCCGAACGGGGTTCGGCGGTACGTATCATCGAACAGGGTTCGACGATACACTGCGCGTTTGTTTATTATTCCGGTCAAAAAATGCGATGTGCGAAATACCCTCATGCAGACGTACGGCACGCGAATCCTGCGACAGGAACGTGCTGCCCCGGTAATATTCCTGCGTTCGTTTCCTGCCGTTTTGGAGTGTTATAACGGCTTTCACTTCGTTTGCCTGTAATGGAATCATTTTCCCCGGCGAAGACTTGGGCGAAAACACTTGTAAGGGGCCGCGGTGCTGGGTGGCTAAGATCAGTTCCCGCTGGTTTGCGAGGTTGACCCTTGCCAAAGCGCGGGCATCATAAGGCACGTAAAAGTGGCTTTCTTCCAGATCGAGTGCCTTGAATTTGCCCTGGCCTATGTTTTTCAGTACCAGGCCGCAAAAAGCATCGGCGCGCCCCTGAATGAGTTCCATGCCGTAGTCATTGCCGACCAGGAGCAGATCGAGCAGGCCATCGTGGTCGACGTCGTAAGGCATCATACCCTGCACAGGCGCTATCTGCGCTTCTACCGGCAAAGGGCTGATGGTGAAACGACCGCCGCCGAGGTTCTCCACAAAACTGCTGAACATCCAGTTGGCCTGCATGATTTGTGCGCCTTTGAGGTCTTCGGGTTTGAATACGTCCTGCATGGTTGCTTCCCCGAGGGCGCCATAGGTGTTGAAGCGTTTGCGGATCATCACCAATTGTTTAATGATGTCGTCCCGGCTGTGGTAAAAATATTCCCGGCGCGTGCCGGCGGAATCGGGCCAGAAACAGGAAATAAACGGATCGTAAAAACCATTCCCATCAAAATCTTTGGCATAAATAGACAGCGGTTCGCCCGTCTGGCATTTGAAATAGACGTTTTCACCAAAGTTACCGGCCACATAATCCATATCGCCGTCATTGTCGAAATCGGCGGCGGCGAGACTGATCCACCAGCCTGTTTTGTCAGCCAGGCCCGTTTGTGGTGTCACGTTTTTAAACTTCCCGCCTTCATTTTGCAAAAAAGTCAGGGGCATCCATTCCCCGGCCAGCAAGAGGTCGGGTTGATTGTCCTGGTTAAAATCCGTCCACAGCGCGTCGCTCACCAGACCGATATAGGCCAATTCAGGGCAAACCTGCTCCGTCACATCCGTAAATAAAGGCTGGTCTTTGCCTTTGGAGTCGTTGCGCAGGATATAACTGCGATCCGTTTTAGGGTAGGAACGGGGCAGCACCCGTCCGCCAACAAACAAATCGAGGTCGCCGTCGCCGTCAAAATCGGCGGCTTTGACAGCCTGTCCGCAGGCCGTTTCAACCGGCAATGCAGCAGATGCAATGCTGAAGTTGCCTTTCCCGTCGTTGACGCACAATATATCCTGGTACAAAGGTGAACCGGCTTCGTACTGGTTGCCACCACGCACGATATACAGATCGTTGTCGCCGTCGCTGTCGGCATCGAACAAGAGCGTGCCGAGTTCTTCTTCCCGCCGCATGGGATCCGATTTGTAAGCCAGGTCTTTGCGCGTAAAAGTACCCTGTTTTGTTTGCAGCAGCCAGGTTCCCGGTTCGCGGGCGCTCCCACTCAGGTACACGTCGTCGAGTCCGTCGGCGTTGATATCGCCCACGGAGATGCCGGGGCCGTACTGCGAATACTTGTGCGGCAGCGTCACCTGGTGGTTGAAATCAATATAGTCCGTGTCGCGGTGCATAAATGCCAGGCCCAGCGAAGCGGGGTCTGCCATTTCAAATAAACCGGCGGTCATGTTTTTCGTTTTTGCGATGGTAAACGGCAAGTCCTTCAGTCGAACCTTCCCGGTTTCATTCAGATGGAGATTGGTGAGTGTCGCCGTTCGGAGGCCCCTCCAGCGAATCACGACCGAATCAACTTTTGTGATATTGCCCAGTCCTAGGTGAAAGAAATTTTCAGAGGCAGACAGGTAACCGCGTCCCGAAAGCAGCATACCTTTTTGGGCTTTTCCGTCAAAATACGCGGTTATTTCCGTGCCGAATGCGTTGGGATTTCCGGCTTCGCCTTCTACCTGGAGGCGAAGGAAATTGGATTTTTCAGCGCCGTCGTTGAGGGTATTTTGAAACACAAAGGCTTTGTCGTCGATGTTATTGACCACCAGATCGAGGTCGCCGTCGTTGTCGAGGTCGCCGCAGGCAGCGCCGTTGGAGAAAGCGGGAATATCCACGCCCCATTGTTTGGAAAAATCGGTAAAATGCAGGTCGCCCTCGTTGCGAAAAACAAATTTGGGCACCTTGATTTGCGGGATGGCCTCTTGAAGTTCCATGGGAGGCAATAAATAACTGACCGTGCTGCGGTAATTGCCGAAGTCGTGATCCGTCACATCGCGCGGAAAACCATTGGTCACAAAAATATCGCGGTTGCCGTCGTTGTCAAAATCTGCCATGAGGGGCGTCCAGCTCCATTCAGTCTCCTGCAGATCACCCAAGTAAGCCACATCGCTGAACACCGGTAGACCCGATTCAGGGTTTATTCCCTGATTGAGTTGCAGGACGTTCCTGGCAAACTGGTATTCGTACCCGTACAGGTCGTTGTTGATGTAGGTGACATAATTATTGGCGTTCATAAAAAGTTTCTTCCGCTTGTTGTGGTACGGCAACATTTCGGTTGTAAACAAATCGAGCCGGCCGTCATTGTTGATGTCCGCCACATCACTGCCCATAGCCGAGGCGGCCTGATGTTTAAAAATGCCCGCGATACGATTGGAATAAACATTCGTAGCGCCGGTATCGCGGATATAAATCAGGTCATTGGTGACGTAATCATTGGCGACATAAATATCCGGCCAGCCGTCTTCGTTGAAATCGCAGATCAGGGAGCTGTGGCTGTAACCATCCCACTGAATACCGGCCTGCACGGAAATATCCGTAAAAACCGGGTGACCGGCTTTGGCATTCCAGTCGTTGCGGTACAGCCGGTCGCGATTGGGCGAGGAGCCGTCGGTGGCTTTTTTGAAGTACGCATTGGGGTTGAGTTTATCCATGTAATTGACCCCGATAAACAGGTCGAGATCGCCGTCGAGGTCGCAATCAAAAAACTGTGCGTTGGCGGAGTGGGTGGTATCGGCAATACCATAGTCTGCGGCCATTTCCTGAAATTTCGGAACGCCGTCGGCATCGTTGCCCAGGTTGATAAAAAGCAGGTTTTTTCTTTTTTCGGGGTCGGAAACGAAGGTATTACAAACGTATATATCCATTTTTCCGTCGGTGTTCAGGTCGACAAGGTTGATGCCTGCCGACCATTCGCCGGGTCTTTTTTGTGCGTTGGCGCGGGTCGTGATGTCTTCAAATTGGAGATTTCCCTTGTTGAGGTACAGCTTGTTTTCCACCTGGTTGCCTGTGAAATACACATCCTGCAGGCCGTCGCCATTCAGGTCGCCGATACCGACGCCGCCGCCGTTGTAAATAAATTCGGAGTTGAGGATACTCAGCGAATCGTATTCAGTGATGTCATTGTTGAATGCAATACCCGTTTTACTGCTGTCGAGCAGGCGAAAAAGCGTTTCCTGCTTTTTGCAGCCGGGCGATAGCAGCGCGCAGGCGGATAATAAAAAGAGGAGAAAAGGGAGGTATGGGTTAGTAATTTTCATGGGAAGTTTCTGAAATAAAACGGCATTATGCCCCTGGTGTAATAAATGGGGTTAAAACCCCTGTATAGCATTTGTTGACTAACCACCGGCTGAAGCCGATGGTTATTGATATAGGCCGCTCGATGTTAATTGACCCAAAACGCTATTTCGATAAGCCGATGGTTATTGATATAAGCCGCTCGATGTTGACTGACCAAAAACACTATTTCAATAAGGGGTTGTGTCAAAATGATCGGCGTTAACAACAACAAAAATTTTTATTTCGTTTTCGCTACCAGAAACTTTCCAGGTTTTAAAACCTGGAAAGTTTAGCATTCGATAAAAAATAAAATTTGGTTCTTTTTTCAGTCCGATCCTTTTGACACAACCCCTAAGTACAGACACCTTACTTCGGGGTTTTAACCCCCTCTTAATGCCGTTTAACAAACTTCAATCAGGCCTTTAATGCGCTTGGAACGGGCATAAATGCCCTTGTACCGACGGCCTGAAGGCCGTGCTACCGACAAAATCCGCTCCGCTTTGTAGAAATTTCAAAAATTCGGGATGATTCATTTTTTACAGCCAAAGAAAAAGGTTCCTTCCATCCGGGTCGCCGCTGCAATGTTCAAAAAAACCTGCTTAATCCGGCATTAAAAAAGAAGGTTGATGAAGCCCGTTTCGGAAGCCTCATCAACCTTTCTTTTATAAAGTGTATCGTGTTTGGTATATCGTATTTCGGTCAAAAATCCGCGCCCCAAACACCAAAAACGAAACACACCTGGCTTAGTAGCCTGGGTTCTGTTTCAGCATATCTGCTCCCTGGAGGTCGATTTGCGTCTGCGGGATCGGATAGTACTCGTTTCTATTGGCTTTAAACGTAGCGCCACCCAGTGCATTGGGTAGTTTGACGCTTTCGTAAGCCAGGTAAGCATTCATATCAGCCACTACAGTGCCCCAGCGAACCAGATCGAAGAAGCGGTGGCCTTCGCCCGAGAGCTCGAGTTTGCGCTCGAAACGAACAGCCGTGCGGGCAGCGTTTGCATCCGCCCACGGTGTGTTGTACAAACCGATCACGTAGTTGGCGGCATTGGAACCGTCGCCACGCTTCACCCAGGAAGCCGGGTTAGCGGCGCGGGCGCGTACCTGATTGACCAAGGTACGTGCGGCTTCCAGGTTGTTCAACTCGACTTCCGCTTCTGCGGCCATCAGCAATACATCGGCAAAACGGATGATGGTAAAGTTCATGGAACTGTAACCACGCGTCCAGGAGCTGCCATCCGTGAGGGTGCCTTCATTTGCCTTGTAGTAGATATACTTTTTCGGTGCATAAGGACCTGCATAAGGCTGGTCGCGAATCCAGGCCTGGCCTGGGAAGTCACCCCAGTCGAGGTATGGAAGACCGCGGCGACCAATAGAATGGTCGAGACGTGGATCGACAGGGCCTGCATCCAGTGTGAATGGTTCGCTGGACAGGATACCCTGGTCGGTTGCCAATTCATTGCCCGAGTTCTTGTAGGAACCATCGAGCAGCGGCAAACCATTGGCATCCACGCGGAAAGAGTTGGCTAACTCAAAGCTGGGCTGGAAGAACCCGCAGCAGCTACCGGGGCCGTTGGCGCCGGTGTTGTACGGGAAATTCAATACAAAGTCAGGATTTGCATTATTGGTGCTACCAGAATTCGCAGCAGCTTGTACGGCAAAGATAGATTCCGCATTGTTGTCAAACACGGCATTGTACAAGTCTGCATATTTTGGCAAAAGGCTGTATGCCGCGCCGCTGGATGTTTTGCCATTGGCAATTACAGCATCGAACTGTGCTTTTGCCTGTTGCCATTTCTTCTGGAACAGGAACGTTTTTCCGAGGTAAGCAGCGGCAGCCCATTTGTTGGCACGGCCTTTTGCGCTCTGTGTTTCCGGCAGGTTATTCAAAGCGAACGTGAAGTCCTCTTCAATTTTCGACCAGATACTGACATTATTTGGAACTTTAATGGCTTCCTCGGAAGTCAACGTTTCGTCGACATAAGGCACATCATTGTACGATTTTTTCAGCTCGAAGTAATAGTGCCCGCGCAGGAAACGCGCCTCGGCAGTGATGCGGGTTTTGTCCGCATCGGTCAGCGCAGGGTCGGTGGATATCCCTATTGATTTCAAGGTGGAATTCGCCCGGCTGATACCTTCGTAAAGCGGACCCCAGCGGTCGCCTGGGACGCGGGAAGAAGGCTGCAATTCGAAGCGCTGCACGAAGTTGATGGCGTTAAAGTCGCCGGCGTCTGTGCCTTTGTTGGCATCGCCGCCCTGAATGCTACCGTTGGCCCAGTTGGAAGCACTGCCGAAAAAGTTGCCGCGGCCGCCCAGCATACTGTAAGCGCCGATCAGCAGACCCTCGATACCTTTTTTGCTGGACAGTACTTCTTCTGTCAATTGGCCGGTTGGCGCAATCTCCAGGAACTCTTTCTTACACGCAGTAAGAATCAGATTGCCGATCAAGATGACGTTGACGGCAATCAATAGTTTATTGCTTATTTTATTTTTCATGTTTTATTTAACTTTTGAAAAATCATATCTATTTACCACATAGTTCACAATAGGATTTCACATAGGGCACAATTGTTAAAAGGCAATCAAAACGGGCTATGTGATCTATGTTTTTTTCTATGTATCTATGTGGTGAACAAATACGAAATCAATTTCGAAAAAGTTTTTAAAGTCCCACGCTTACACCAAACAGGAAGCTACGTGTAACCGGGTAGTTGCCGACATCGATACCAAAATTAGTATCGGCAGCGCCACCGACGGCTGGATCAAGTCCCTGATATTTTGTCAAAGTCAAGACATTATTGGTAGAAACAAATACACGTGCGCGTTTCAGTTTCAACTTGCTCAAAGCGCTTGCCTGCAGGGTGTAACCAATGGCTAAGTTCTGCATCCGTGCAAAGGAACCGTCTTCCACATAGAAGGAGTTGGGTTGTGTGTTGGTACTGAAGTTAGAAACGTTTTCAAAGATCGGTGTTTCAGCGCCGAGGTTGCTGGTCGTCCAGGAGTCT